>JBDTAN010000188.1:0-7382 GCA_039924585.1 Chitinophagaceae bacterium
ACTTTTAAAATTTAATAATTATGAACACAATCACAAAGCAAAGTTACAAGCCATTAAGCGACCTTTTTGACGAATTGTTTACTGGCATGCCTTCACTAAATCGTAATCAGCAAAATTGGATGATGCCTCCCGCAAATATTCATGAAACTGAAGATGCCTATCATATTGAATTGGTAGCACCCGGAATAAAAAAAGAAGATTTCAAAGTAAATCTTGAAAAAGGAATGCTGACGATCAGCTATGAAAAAAATAAGGAAGCTGAAAAAAATGAGTACAAAACGCATCGGAAAGAATTTACACAATGCAGCTTTAAAAGAAGCTTTAGTGTAGAAGATAAAATTAATGTTGATGGCATTGAAGCCATGTATGAAAATGGCATTTTAAAGTTGTTATTGCCAAAAAAAGAAGAACTGAAAGTGGTGCCCAAAGAGATCACGATTAAGTAAATACTTTTTCTTAAAAAATCAATACCCCCTATTTCTATGCGGGGTATTTTTTTTTAAAATTATTTTACCAACTTCCACCACCTCCTCCTCCTCCACCACCGCCGGAAAATCCACCTCCTCCAAAACTACCACCACTACTGCCGCTGCTGGAAGGAGAACTCGTAAAAGTACTGGACATGGCGCTCATTGAATTATTAATGCTATTCATGAAAAGCATTGAATTAAATACACCACTATTATAAGTTCCGTTGTACCAGGATGGCGGTGGAATATCCAATCCCTTTAATTTATCTTTCCAAACGGAAGCCATTCCAAAAACTATTGCAAAGGGTAACACCTTATCGAAATAATGTGCATCCTGTTTTAAAAATTCATTTAGCTTATCCTTTTCCACTGATTTAATAAACTCTTTGAAGCCGAGTAAATGATAATATAGATCAGTTCCTTTTTCTGATCTTTTCGACATTAAAAATACAAAAATCATAATGGGCAAACCAAATAATAAAACGGAAATACCCAGCCATTTATAATCATACCAGGTATATGCTAATAAAATAACGCCAGTTACTAAAATCAAAAAGCCCAGGCCCGGAAGAAGGCATCCCATATTACGGGAACCTTTGACAAAATAATCTTCCCGCTTTATATCAGCTTCCAGTTGAGATTTAGCTGTACTCATCGTTGAGTATAAAACATTTTTCAGGTCATCCAATTTTACTTTACTTCCTGTTTTAAAAATTCCATTGAACAGTGTTTTTTCAAAATCAGGGCTTTGAGGCGGCAAGCCTTTTATTTTTATAAACTCATATTCAGTGGTTTTAATTAAACCAGCCAGCGATTTCTTTTCCGTTTCATTAATTTGTAAATAACCATTTGCACCCCAATAAGGAATGAGTGCGGTGAGGTCTTTTGTATCTAGTGTGTTGTCTATAAAATATCCTGCAACAGAAGGACTGATTCCTTCCGGCGGATAAAACTCTGTTTGAACAGCACGTTTTTCATCTTTACCTTTTGCTTTCCAAAGCAAAAACATTCCAACAAAACCAGCCAATGGAAGCGCCAGCCAACCAAACCCACGCATTTCATAATTCGGTGCTGTAAGAAAATCTTTGGGAAATGCGATTCCAATAGTCACACCTTGCCTGGGATTTAAGAAAGTGGTCGTGGTACCTGAAAATATTTCATTGTTCTCCCAATTTGTAACCGTATTATTTTCCCTTGAACCGGTATTTCCTGTTGCAACAAAATACCTGGGTATCTCATTCAGCGCTGCCTGCAAAGTCACGCGGAAGTGAACAGAATCAATCCGTACAGGCCATTGGTCACCAATGAGGTTGAAATATAATTCCGAATAATCCGTGAAAAAATTGATAGCATTTAAAACGGAATAATGAATGATATAAGTTTGATCACCATCAACCGTTGTATTTGCAGAACCTATTTTAACCTGTATATAATCGCCTGATGTACTTGTTTCGAAATTCCATTTATCAACTTTAATATTTTCAATGATCGTCCTGGTAAAACCACCCCCGCTTAATTGTTGTTGTGCTTTTTCAACGCTGTCCGGCAAAGCAATTTGTTGATACTGAAAAGGGATCATTCTGAAAATACCATGTCGTGGTTCTGTGAAGTGTACCAAAATATTTTCTGTGACATCTAAAGAAGCATCTTTATTTACTTTCACATCAATGCCATAATCTTTAATGGTGAAATATTCCTGGGCGGATGCATTTGTGCAAAAGCTGTATGCAAATACAAATAATAAAAATAATTTCTTCAACATGGGGTTAGAATTTCACTTCTACATTTTCAGATTCTTTCGGATCATCCAGTTCATAAAATTCTTTCGCCGTAAAATGCATCATACCAGCGATAATCACTCCGGGAAATTGCTGTATCGATGTATTAAAATCACGCACGGTCGCATTATAATAACGGCGTGAATTTCCTAAATCGGTTTCAATTGTTTGTAAGGATTGCTGCAGTTCTAAAAAATTTTGGTTGGCTTTCAGATCCGGATAATTTTCTGCGATTGCCAATAGGCCGCGTAATGCGCCACCTAATGC
Organism: Chitinophagaceae bacterium; assembly: GCA_039924585.1. GTDB lineage: Bacteria > Bacteroidota > Bacteroidia > Chitinophagales > Chitinophagaceae > JAFDXJ01. The sequence continues at coordinate 2,516 of JBDTAN010000188.1, forward strand.
CTGGTTGGCTTGTGCTGCACCCTGCACATCTCCCGCAGGTACTGCTACGGCTGCATTCCTGGCGAGTGTTACATTTTCAAAAACCTGGCTTTCATGTGCCGCATAGCCTTTTACAGTATTAACAAGATTCGGAATAAGATCAAATCTTTTTTTCAAAAATACGCGGATATCACTCCAGCTAATATCCACTTTTATTTTCAGTTGTACAAGTTTATTATAAGTGCCAACTGCCCAAAGTATCAAAAGAACAATGATGCCTAAAATTATCCAGGTAGCCATGGTAGTAGTTTATGGTTATAAATGTAAGTTGCTCTCGCAAGATAATAAATTGTTACCAATTTAAAAAAAATTAAGAAAACGAATCCAGGAACTGACTGACTTTTGAGGAGAGTTTTTCAATCTCCAATTGGGATAATGTTGTTTCTTCATCCGCGTTATTTTGTGGCTCAATGATTTCGTCCAGGTTGATAAATGGTATAGAAAATTCAGCCAGCGTTTTCCCGATCAATTCAAAATGACCGACCTCCGATCTTTTTAAAATGATCACTAATAAAATTCTTTTTTCTTGCAGAGAAAGTGCATTACGCCTGCAAAAATTTTCAAATGGTAAAATATTTATGGGTTGATATTCGTCAGCTCTTAAAATAGAAATGGTCAAATCAATTTGGAGAAAAATTGCTTTCGGATTTGTGGAATGAATTGATTTTTCAACAGCTTCAAAATATGCGGCATCTTCTGTTCCTTGGATATTTTCCCAGGAAAAATCATATGCATATCCAGCTATCTTTTGCAATTGAGAAATAAACCCGTCTTTGTTTTGTTGAGATTTACCAAAAAATATAACACGTGGCTTTTTTTTCTTTTCCCTTAAAAAAGAAAAAATAGTAATAGCTATAATAAAGAGTATGACAAATAAAAGTTGCCCGGATCGCATTGCCAATAATACATATAGAAAATTACATTCAGAAAAAAATACAGGTATTAATAAGTATCAGTCATGATTGGCGTTGTAGAAGTGCCCATTTTTTCCACGAATTTTTTTTCTTTCAAAAGGTAACCATTTCCTTTAGCACAAAAATGAACTTTCAGATTTTCAACACTGATGGGATTGCCTTCAGGTATATCTGCAATATTGCTGTGTTTGATATTTGAACCATCAATGATCATAACAAGACCGCTTCCAATAGCTTCCATCTTATTGCCTTCCAAGATCAGCATGCCGGTATCTTCACCCAATCCTACTCCAAGACAGGAAGGATTTGATGCCACAACCTGGGCCAGTCTTCCAAAGCGTCCACGCTTTTCAAAATGCGAATCAAAAATAACACCTTCCATAAATCCAAGCCCGGTTGTAATTTTTACTTCGCCTTTTAAATGCGCTTTTGTTGCATTGCCTTCATAGATCATCGTATGACTCATAGCCATAGCACCTGCGGATGTGCCTGCAATAATAAAATTTTCATGTATATACCGCTGCTTAATAATATTCAAAAATTCTGTGCCACCATAAATAGCCGTCAAACGCAATTGATTCCCGCCACTGAACATCACACAATCACAATCTTTCAGGCGTTTTAAATAATCACCATCATTCACTGTATCCCGGCTTCGGATGTTCATGATACCAATATTCCTGCAACCAATTTTATGAAATGCTGCTAAATAATTTTCCCCGACTTCCTTTGGTATGGAACTGGCGGTGGTAACAACTTCAATGCGCGCATTTTGTCCGCCTGCTTCTTCAACGATGCGCCTTAAAATTTGAAGTTCAAAAAAATTCAGGTTATTTCGGTGTATCTCCCCGGTTTCAAGATTTGTGCCTTTGTCTTCGGCACCACCTATCGCAAAGAGTTTTCCTTTTATTTCATTCATGAATTGAATTAGTAGTTCCTACAAAAATAAGGGAAATGTATTTTTATGAATATACCCGGATACAAATTAAAAAAATAATCGTATGAAAATGTGGATAAAAAGTATGATAACACATTCCAGGTTTTTAAATATTTTTTAAAAAATATACTGCTTTGCAAAAAAAATTTATTTTATTGCAGAAAAAATATTTCCCTAACTTCCTTTTTTTCTAAAATTTAATTATTGGCAGTTTAAAAAAATTGTCTCCCAAAAAAAACAACATATAAAAACAAAACACACATGCAAATTGAAGATATTAAAGTGCTGAAAGGCCCGAATTACTGGAGTGTACGCAGGTTGAAATTAATACAAATGCGGCTAAACCTGGAAGACCTGGAACAAAAGCCAACAAATAAGATCGATGGATTTTTGGAAAGACTTGAAAAATTATTTCCCACTATGTATGAACACCGATGCAGTGAAGGAGTTCCCGGTGGTTTTTTTATGCGTGTAAAAGAAGGAACCTGGATGGGCCATGTAATAGAACATATTGCACTGGAATTACAAACACTCGCAGGTATGGATTGTGGATTTGGGCGCACACGTACTACCGGTGATGAAGGTATTTATTATGTGGTATTTAGTTATATGGAAGAAAATGCCGGTGTATATGCAGCCAGGGCTGCAGTACATATTGCCCAATCACTTGTGGATAATAAAATTTATAACCTCGATGAAGACATACAGAATCTGCGCGAAATAAGAGAAAACACCAGGCTTGGGCCGTCTACCGGTTGCATTGTTGAAGAAGCACAAAAAAGAGGTATTCCATTTATCCGGCTTAATAAACATAGTCTCGTGCAATTGGGTTATGGTGTGCATCAAAAAAGAATTCGTGCAACGATCGCGAGTACGACCAGCAATATTGCTGTAGACATTGCCTGTGATAAAGAAGAAACCAAAGCTTTACTGGAAACAGCCGAAATCCCTGTACCATGCGGTACGGTTATTCAGGATGAAGAAGGCTTAAAAAATGCAGTAGAGAAGTTTGGTTATCCATTGGTAATAAAACCCATTGACGGTAATCATGGAAAGGGAAATACAACAAATATTAATACCTGGGAGCACGCTATAAAAGCGTTGGAAGCTGCAAAAAGGTATGGCAGAAATGTGATCATTGAAAAATATATAACAGGTGTAGATTACAGGATACTTGTTATTAATTATAAATTTATTTGTGCCGCTTTAAGAACACCGGCATCTGTGGTCGGCGATGGAAAGCATACCATCCAGGAATTACTGGATGTGGTAAATAAAGATTCACGCCGTGGCTTTGGTCATGAAAAAGTACTTACGCAAATAACGCTCGATGGATATTCAGATAAAATGCTGGAAGAAAAAGGCTATACACTGGAAACCATTCCGCCGAAAGATGAACTTGTTTTATTAAAACCAACCGCGAATTTATCTACCGGTGGCACAAGTACAGACATAACGGATGAAGTACACCCGGATAATATTTTCATGTGTGAGCGCATTGCAAAAATTGTTGGCCTGGACATTTGTGGTATTGATATTATGGCAAATGATCTGCGTATGCCTATTACTGAAAATGGCGGTGCTGTGCTGGAAGTCAATGCTGCTCCGGGTTTTCGCATGCACATAGAACCCGCTGAAGGTTTGCCGCGAAATGTGGCAGAGCCGGTGATTGATATGCTTTTCCCCGACAGAAGTAAAGGCAGAATTCCAATTATCGCAATCACAGGAACAAATGGAAAAACGACGACCACAAGGCTTACTGCACATATCTGTAAAACGGCGGGCAGAAAAGTAGGTTATACAACCAGTGATGGCGTGTATATTCAAAACCAGTTGCTGATGAAAGGAGATTGTACAGGACCACTCAGTGCACAGTTTGTTTTGCGCGATCCAACTGTTGACTTTGCGGTGTTGGAATGTGCCCGTGGTGGTTTATTAAAAGCCGGTCTTGCATTTCAAAATTGTGATGTGTCTATAATCACAAATGTCACTGCGGATCATTTAGGGTTGGGAGGAATTGATACACTGGAACAAATGGCGAGAGTAAAAGCAGTGATTGCAGAAACTACATTCAAACATGGCTATGCTATCTTAAATGCTGATGATGAACTGGTATATAATATGCATAAAGACCTTGATTGTAATGTAGCATATTTCAGCATGGATGAAAATAATCCAAAAATTAAAGAGCACTGTAAAAATGGCGGCTATGCTGCGGTGTATGAAAATGGTTATGTATCCGTATTAAAAGGAACCTGGAAAATACGCGTAATGAAAGTAAGTGAAATTCCAATCACTTTTGGTGGTAAAGCATTGCATAATATTATGAATACACTGCCTGCTATGTTAGCCACTTATTTATTTAAAGATGTTTCTATAGATGATATTAAAACGGCGCTTGCAACATTTGTTCCTTCGCCAACGCAAACCCCGGGAAGACTAAATTTATTTGATTTTAAAAATTTCAACTTCCTCGTTGATTTTGCCCATAATCCCGCCGGGCTGGAACTGCTTTGTGATTTTGTAAGTAAAATGGATGGCACGCCAAAAGTAGGTATCATCAGTGGTACAGGCGACAGGCGGGATGAAGATATCCGGGAATTGGGGATTATTTCAGGAAGATGTTTTGATGAAATAATTATCCGCCAGGATAAAAATTTACGCGGGCGTACAGCCGAAGAAATTGTAAATTTATTGGTGGAAGGAATTAATATGTCTAAAAAATCAGACATTCCCATAACCATAATTTATAATGAAAAAGAAGCGATCATGTATGCCTACAACACCGCAAAGCCCGGCTCTTTGGTGACCATTATGTGTGATGTGGTGGCTGAAGCGCTGGATCTTATAAAAGGATTGAAAGAAAAGGAAGATGCGGAAAATATTTTGAAGGTTTAAAATCAAACTATATCCATTTATTATAAAGGCTTATCAAAAAACCAAACTTTAAAAAAAGTTTGTTTTTTTGATAATATAT
>JBDTAN010000189.1:0-2730 GCA_039924585.1 Chitinophagaceae bacterium
GAACCATCCGCATTTTTAGTAATGAGCGGCGCATTAAAAAACATATTGGAAGTAAGCACTGCATGATTGGGGCTGGTATTAATATTATAACCCAATTGATCGCCGGGGCCGCCGCTGAGCACCACGGGCGTGCTGTCCATTTGATTAAATTTTTTCAATACTACACTTTTCACCACGCCACCTTTATTGGTGAAAATTACCTTCATCAGTGCATTTTCAACAGTTGTAAGTGTTTCAGCGCCTTTAGCGGCGCTTTCAAAATCACCTGCATCGGTTATTTTTGATAATGAATCCCTGCGGAGAGAATCCACCCGCATGGCGACTGTATCAACGGCCGGAGTACGCGCTGCTATTGCTTTTTCAGTAGAATCTTTCACTTGCGCATCCCGCTCCTGCAGTGCATTTGTTTGTTTATTGGTATACCAAAAAAACACGAAAAATAAAACCCCCAATAATACAAAACCAAAGATGGTATTTTTATCCGTTTTCATACAAGTTCAAAAAATTTGAGCGGCAAAGGTAATGAACCGGGGGAATTTCGACAGAATTGTCTATAACCGGCGAAATGCACAGTTTTCACCATACATTCACAATATTCAAACCCTGTTGCGCACTATAATTAAAATATTGAACGTTTCTTTATCATTCCTTCCTTAACCACCTATTTTTTACAAATTTAATTTCCTGCAATGCAGCCAGAAAATCATGTGCTATCCCAAAGGGAGAATTATCGTGCATCCTTATTTACCAGGTTCTTATGGTGGTTGTCAACGGCTGAAGAAGATATCATCCGGGATTGCCGCGTAGATAGAAATCGCTATGCCATCACCGGTTATACTGTTTTGGGAACCTGGCTTTTTGCCACGCTTGCCTGGTCTTATTTTTTCAGTACGGTAGTCAGCAATCCTGTTCCCGCGATATTATTGGGGATTTTTATGGGCGGTATAATTTTGGGGATTGACAGGGCTTTGATCAAAGGCATCAATTCAAAAAATAAAAGGAAATTTATTCCGCTGCTTTTTCGCGGTTTATTGGCCATCACCATTGGCACTTTTATGGCGCAGCCCGCATTATTATATTTATTCAATAAAGAAATACATGTACAGATCTCTTTAGATAATGAAAATAAAATTAAAGAGAAAAAAGGGAAAATGGATTCTTTGAATGCGCCACAGAAAAATGAATTGCTCGCGCAAAAAAATATTTTAGCTCAATCACTTACTGCAAAATATGATGAAGTTGCAGCGTCAAGAAATAATTTTATAGCTGAAACGGATGGCAGTGGCGGCAGTGGAAAAGTTGGTTTGAAAGATATTGCCAAAGCAAAGCAAAATGAATATGAAAAATTAGACAGCGCATATACGCTCATGCAAATTGCAACGGGTACTCAATTAAAATCAATTGATAGCGCTTTACAAAAAATGGACCTTGCGAACCAAAAGGAAATGGCTGCTTTCACTGCATTATTGAATGATGGTTTTCTCACACGCATTGAAGGTTTGCACAATTTATTAGAAAATAATAGCGCTGCGCAATCAAGGTATTATTTACTCATCATTATTTTAGTATTGATTGAATTGATGCCCGTGATTGCGAAAACAATTTTGCCCAATGGAAGTTATGATGAGAAAATTTTTCTACGCGAACAACTCGAAAAAGACATGGCTTTTTCAAATATAGAAAAAGAAAAAGCACTGAAGGAATTATATAATCGTGCAGCTTTTGAACAGGACAGTGATTTCATCAATCGCTTTTTTGAAAAATCCAAAGCAGGCAGGGAAGAAAAAATGCTGGAAAAGTTAACTGCCTGGAAAAAAGACAGTGATGGAAGTTTTGATATGGTTTGGAATGATATCAAAAAAGATTTTTTGACAAAGCAGGAAAATTAATACCGCTCGCTAGTTTCCTTTTGCTTCCTGTAACTTCAAATAATTCTTAAAGTTGTACTATAATTTTTGATTTCCCCCAGGAGTCAATGCTAATCCGTGCGCTTCACGGCATATAACTTGCAGGTCTCTTATCAATAAATTATCTTTACAATTCTACCTGCCTCTGAGAATTCTTATTTCATTTTATTAAAATTTCTATGCGGAATATTACCACTACGGTTTATGATCTATTATTGAATTTGCGGTCTCACTTTTTAGGAGAAAGCGTACAACAAAAATTTTCCAGTGAAGAACCATTGCGTTCTGAGTTATACAATAGCTGGATGATGAAACAGCATGGCGAGCGTGTGGCTTCTATGCATGGGATTTCGGAAACAAAAAGCCAGGACAGGCTTTTAAAAAGGCTTGGTGATAATGAAAAAATTTTGCTCGAAGTTCGGAACCTGCTTATAGAAGCGGTAAAGGAAAAACGCAATATTACACCTGCGAGCGAATGGCTACTCGATAACTTTTACCTGATCGAAGAACAGATCTCTATTGGAAGGAAACATTTACCCAAAGGCTATAGTCAGAATCTGCCAATTTTATCAAATGGCAATTCTGCAAAGCTTCCACGTGTGTATGATATCGCGCTGGAAATAATATCGCACAGTGATGGTCGCGTTGACATTGGAAACCTTACCAGTTTCATTGAATCCTATCAAATTTCCACTAAACTTACATTGGGTGAATTGTGGGCAATTCCCATTATGCTTCGACTTGCTTTGATTGAAAATTTACGAAGAATTGCCACGCGTATTGCCATAGACAGGATTGATTTAAATATTGCCGGTTACTGGTC
>JBDTAN010000190.1:0-7848 GCA_039924585.1 Chitinophagaceae bacterium
CCGAGCCTGGCGAAAGTTTCTTAGATAAAATGATTGCATTGGTAGAAGGTGCTTCTCGCCAAAAAACGCCGAACGAAATCGCGCTAACCATTTTATTGGCAGGATTTACATTGGTATTTGTGCTTGTTTGTGTAACATTGAAACCATTCAGTGATTATGCAAATACACCGATCACCATTGCAGCTTTTGTATCGCTATTTGTCTGCCTGATCCCAACAACAATTGGTGGATTATTGAGTGCAATTGGTATTGCGGGAATGGACAGGTCATTGCGTGCTAATGTAATAACTAAAAGTGGTAAAGCTGTAGAAACTGCAGGAGATATCGACGTACTTCTTTTGGATAAAACAGGAACGATAACTATTGGCAATCGTAAAGCCACAAATTTCTTTGCAGCAAATGGCACTGATGAAAAGCATTTTACAAAATCATTGGTGCTTAGCTCTATGGCAGATGAAACACCTGAAGGAAAATCCATTATAGAATTGGCAGGTATCAATCCTTCCAGCTTACAGGTAGATCAACCGCGATTTATAAAATTTACGGCTGAGACCAGGAGTTCGGGAATTGATTTTGGACAAACAAGGATCCGGAAAGGTGCTTCTGATGCAATTAGAAATTTGGTAGAAAAAGCAGGGAATATTTTTCCGCCGGAAATTGCAGAAAAAGTAAAAGTAATTTCCAGTGATGGTGGTACTCCACTGGTAGTTTCAGAAAATGAAAAAGTACTTGGGGTTATCGAATTACAGGATATTATCAAACCGGGAATCAGCGAGCGTTTTGAGCGGCTTCGTAAAATGGGTATAAAAACCGTAATGGTTACCGGCGATAATCCTTTAACTGCAAAATACATCGCGGAAAAAGCGGGAGTGGATGACTTTATTGCGGAAGCAAAACCAGAAGATAAAATGGATTACATCCGCAAAGAACAACAGGAAGGAAAACTTGTAGCCATGATGGGTGACGGTACCAATGATGCGCCCGCACTGGCGCAGGCAGATGTTGGTGTAGCTATGAACAGTGGAACACAAGCTGCTAAAGAAGCGGGAAATATGGTGGACCTGGATAATGATCCTACCAAATTGATTGAGATCGTGGAAATAGGAAAGCAACTTTTAATGACCAGAGGCACGCTGACAACTTTCTCAATAGCAAATGATATAGCAAAATATTTTGCCATCGTTCCGGCTTTGTTTATCGTTTCTATTCCGTCACTGCAAGACATGAATATAATGAACTTATACAGCCCTGAAACTGCGATCCTCGCTGCAGTAATCTTTAATGCGCTTATTATTCCAGCATTGATTCCTTTGGCGTTGAAAGGTGTAGCATACAAACCAATCGGGGCAAGCGCTTTATTGAGAAGAAACCTTTTGATATATGGTTTAGGCGGGGTAATCATTCCCTTCATCGGGATTAAATTGATAGATATGGTGCTTGCACTTTTTATGTAAAAACTAAATGAAAATGAAAATGAAAAAATACTTATTGCCATCGTTAAAACTGACCCTTGTAATGATTATACTTTGTTCAGTCCTTTTCCCACTGCTGATTGCAGGCATTGCTAAACTGTCCCCGGGTGGAGGAAAAGGGGAAACGTTGAAAGTAAATGGGAAAGTTGTTGGCTATGCAAATGTTGGCCAAAAATTTACAGAAGATAAATATTTCATGGGACGTCCTTCGGCTGTTGATTATAATGCTGCAGGTTCAGGAGGTTCTAATAAAGGCCCATCAAATCCAGATTATTTAAAAACAGTACAGGATAGAATTGATACTTTTTTAGTGCATAATCCTGGTATCAATAAGTCAGACATTCCTACTGATTTAGTAACGGCCAGCGGCAGCGGATTAGATCCAGATATTTCTGTGCAAGCTGCAACCGTACAGGTGAAGCGCATTGCAAAGATCCGCGGTATTGCAGAAGGAAACCTGCAACAATTAATTGTTTCCAACACTGAAAAACCATTAGCAGGAATGTTTGGGCCGGAAAAAATAAATGTGCTCAAATTAAATATTGCATTAGATAATTTAAAATAAAATCAATGAAACATATTATTCTTATTTCCTTATTATTAACTACCATGAGCAGTTTTGCTCAAACAGATAGTGTGCCACCAAAACTAATTTTTAGTGGTTATGTGGAAGTTTATTATAATTACGATTTTGGAAATTCTGGAAATCATAACCGCCCTGGTTTTATATACGCCTTCAACCGGCATAATGAAATAAATCTTGATTTGGGTTACATTAAAGCTGCCTACGAAAGTAAAAATGTACGGGCGAATCTCGCACTGGCGACAGGAACTTACATGAATGCAAATTATGCAGCAGAACCCGGTGTATTTAAAAATATTTATGAAGCAGATGCCGGAGTAAAAATTTCTAATAAAAAAAATCTTTGGATTGATGCAGGAATTATGCCATCACATATTGGTTTTGAAAGTGCCGTTGGCAAAGATTGCTGGACGCTTACCCGCTCCATACTTGCAGATAACTCACCCTACTTTGAAACCGGTGCAAAAATTTCTTACACCACAGATAATGGCAAATGGTTTTTGAGTGCTTTAATATTAAATGGCTGGCAGCGCATTCAACGTTTGGATGGAAATAATACGCCGGCGTTTGGCCATCAACTTACATTTAAACCAAATTCAAAAGTAACATTGAACAGCAGTTCATTTATTGGAAATGACAAGCGGGACAGTGCAAAGCAAATGCGCTATTTCCATAATTTTTACGGTATCTTTCAGATCACAAATAAATTTGCTGTCACTTCTGGATTTGATATTGGAGCGGAGCAAAAGGTGAAAGGAAGTAGCAGTTATAATTCCTGGTACGCGCCGGTGTTGATCGTTAAGATGAGTCCGAATGCAAAAAATAATATTGCATTAAGGGGTGAATATTATAACGATAAAGCGGGTGTCATCATTGGATCCGGCACGCCAAATGGTTTTAAAACCTGGGGATATTCTATAAACTACGACTATCTTATTCGTGACAATGCAATGTGGCGCATAGAAGCCCGCGGATTTTCTTCAAAAGATAAAATGTTTAGTAAAGACGGCAACCCAGCTAATAATAATTTCTTTATTACTACATCTTTGTCAGTATCTTTCTAATAATGGAAGAATTAAAAAAATCAGCCCAGGAATTCCTTGACCTGATAAAAAAATCCAGGCGGGGAAAATTCAAAATTTACATTGGCATGAGCGCCGGTGTTGGAAAGACTTTCCGTATGCTGCAGGAAGCACATTCGTTGATGAGAAATGGCATCGATGTAAAAATCGGCTATATAGAAACACATAACCGGAATGAAACACATGCGTTACTCGAAGGATTGCCATTAATACCAAGAAGAAAATTATTTTACAAAGGAAAAGAACTCGATGAGCTGGATGTGCCGGCTGTTATAAATTTGCGGCCTGAGGTAGTGATTGTTGATGAATTGGCGCATACAAATATTGAAGGGAGTAAAAATGAAAAACGATGGCAGGATGTAGTGGAAATTTTAGATGCGGGCATCAATGTAATTAGAGCTGTAAATATTCAGCACATTGAAAGCCTGAATGATGAAGTGAAAGCCATCACCGGTGTGGAAGTGAAAGAACGAATACCTGATAGTATAATTGCACAGGCCGATGAAGTCGTGAACATAGACCTGACTGCAGATGAATTAATTACAAGATTAAAAGAAGGCAAAATTTATGAACCGGCAAAAATAGAAACTGCCCTTAAGAATTTTTTTAAAGGCGATCACATTTTGCAATTAAGAGAAATGGCTTTAAAAGAAGTAGCTTCCCAGGTTAAAAGAAAAGTTGAATCGGAAGTAACAAAACAGTATAGCAAAAAAAATGAGCGTTTCCTGGCTTGCATCAGTTCCAATGAGCCTGTGGCCAAAACAGTAATTAGAAAAACAGCAAGACTTGCAAATTATTATAATAGCAAATGGTATGTGCTCTATGTTCAGACTCCAAAAGAAAGTGCTGACAATATTGCACTGGATAAACAGCGTCACCTGATAAACAATTTTAAACTTGCAACAGAACTGGGAGCTGAAATTATAAAAGTGGCGAATAAAAATATAAGCCGGGAAATTATAGATCAATGCGAAAAAAGAAAAATTACGACGCTTTGTATTGGTAAGCCACACATGAATTTTTTAAGAATAATGTTGGCCACAAATGTTTTCAATAATTTATTGAAAGAATTGACGAAAAACGAAATTGACCTTGTAATTTTAAGCTGATGAAAATAAAATCTAAATTGACACTTGGCATCGGTTTTTTATTTGCAATGATTGTAGTACTTACGGCATTAAGCACTATTTATATCAATAAATTATCTGCAGATACAAAAAATATATTGGTCGCCAATTATAATTCGCTTGACCACTCCCGCCAGATGATCATTGCGCTCAACAACGGAATAACGAATGCACAATCACAAAAAGATTTTAAGGAACATCTTGCCAGGCAGCAATTAAATATTACTGAAGTAGGCGAACAGGAAATTACCGATAAGTTAGTTGTGGATTATAACTTATTAATTCAATCCAGCGGAGATTCTGCATCCTATAATGCAGTGCAAAAAGATATTACCGATGTGATGCTTGTCAATATGCAAGCCATTCAACGTAAAAGCAATGTGGCACAAAAAACGGCAGACTCTTCCATACTTTGGATTACAATAACCGGTGCGATTTGTTTTCTAATTGCATTTACGATTCTTTATAATTTGCCGGGAAATATTGCCAATCCAATCAAAGAACTCACGAAAAGCATCCAGGAAATTGCCGCACAAAATTATTCGCAGCGGGTGCATTTTGAGCACCGTAATGAGTTTGGACAACTCGCCAGTTCCTTTAATACCATGGCGGAAAAGTTGCAGGAATATAAGGCGGGAGACCTCGAAAAACTTTTAATTGAAAAGAAAAGAATAGAAACGCTCATCAATAATATGAATGATCCTGTAATTGGTTTGGATGAAAACAAACGCATTCTTTTTATGAATAATATGGCACTAAAAGTAGCCGGTTTAAATGATACAAATATAATTGGCAGAAAAGTGCAGGATGTATCCATGCAAAATGACCTGATACGAACGCTGGTCCAGGATCTTTTCGAAAAAGATAAAACCGTCCCTGAAAATGAAGGAGCCCCAATAAAAATTTACGCAGATAATAAAGAAAGTTATTTCAAAAAAGAAATTATTCCTATAAAAATTATTCCTGCAGGAGAAAAGAAAGAAGTGGAAATCGGTAATGTGATTCTCCTACAAAATATAACGCCATATAAAGAACTGGATTTTGCTAAAACCAGTTTTATTGCCAATGTTTCCCATGAATTAAAAACCCCCATTTCTTCTATTAAAATGAGTTTACAGTTATTGGAAAATAAACAGGTTGGCACATTAAATACAGAACAAAAAAGCCTTTTAGACAGTATTCAGGAAGACGCCGGAAGATTACTAAAAATAACTGCCGAACTGCTCAACATGACGCAAGTAGAAAGTGGACGCATACAATTGAATCTTATGCCAACAAATGCAAAAGAAATAGTTGAGTATGCAGTAAATGCTAATCGTTCAGCAGCCGATCAAAAACACGTAACATTGAATATTACTTTTTCTGATAACTTACCGATATTATTTGCCGACCTTGAAAAAACTTCTTGGGTTTTAACCAATTTAATTTCAAATGCCATTCGTTATTCTTATGACAATGCAATAATTGATATACAAGTTATAAGTGAAAATGAAAAAATAAAATTCGCTGTTACTGACAACGGCCAGGGCATTCCACCACAATATATTGAAAAAATATTTGACCGTTATTTTCGCATACCCGGCACAAAAAAAGAAGGAACAGGATTAGGTTTGAGTATCAGTAAGGAATTTATTGAAGCACAAGGCGGGCATATAACTGCGAAAAGTGAATATGGCGCAGGCAGTACATTTTCATTTACACTTGATTCATTAAAAGAAAATATTTTATAAGGACTCATCTGGAATTTCTATTTGTTACGTATTATCACTACCGTCTTGTTGAGATATAGTTTAGTTCTTTTAAAATATTGCTGGATAAGGGTTTCAGCGCTTTTGAATTTCAAACGATTTGAAATTGTTTAACCTTTTTTTGATTTATAATTACCTGTAAACCAAGAATTCATGAACCAAGGTAAATATGTTTTTGCTCAATCAAATGATTTTTAAACCTTAATGATTTTAATCGTTGTGTTGCAAAATACAAAGGCAACTATAAAATAAAAACCTTTACCTGTTGGCATCAAATTATTTATATGATGTTTGGCCAATCATCAAATCGAGATAGTCTAAGTGATTTAATTACTTGTCTTCAATCACAACAAAATAAATCATATCATCTTGGTATAGGCAAAGGAATATCGAAAGCAAATCTTACTAAGACAGATGAGAAAAGAGATTACAGAATCTTTGAAGATTTTGCAATGATTTTGGTTGCACAAGCTCAAAAACTTGCTATTCCATTTGAATCATTTGATTACTCAATTAAAGAACCTGTATATGCAATTGATGCGACGGTGATTGATCTTTGCCTCAATATTTTTTGGTGGGGTAAATTCAGAAAACATAAAGCCGCACTGAAGTTGCATTGAATGCTTGATGTCAAGACCAATATCCTAACCTTCATATATGTTTGGTGCTGTCCATTACATACACGGATTAGATGTTTTTCCAATTGAAAGTGGCAGCAATTATGTAATAGATAAAGTTAACATAGATTTTGGCCGGCTACATCAAATCCATAAATCAGGTGCTTTTTATGTTACCCGCGCAAAAGATAATTTCAAGTTTGTAAAACTATCCTCTAAGCAAGCCAACAAAAGTTCTGGAGTTATATCTTCTTCTTTTTCAAAATTACAAGTTACAGCTACTGCTGCTGGAATATCTAAATATAATGATTTTGTAGTTTCTTCCACTTACTTTTCATTTTGTATTTTATTGATCCTGCAAAAAAGTTACAACAAATTTTATTAAAAATTAGACCTTTTGAAACAGTGCTGATACTTGAAAGATGTTATGAATGTCCTGGCTGAATTGATAAAAAAAACATGCAAAAATTAATTAGAAAAATAAAGTCCTGTCATAAGAACACGCTTAAAATATTATAATTACGAGACTAGAAATAGGTTAAATGTAACCAAAAACCGGCTCCATTTTATTCAGTTAACGTGTATGTTGGATAAGGATTTGATTTTCCCTTTCAATTTTTATTCAACATATTATCAATAATGAGGCAGTGATTTTAATTGCCAAATAGCATACCTCCCGCTGAACGGTGCCATCGCCACTGAAGCTTCATGCTCACACTACTGCCGGGCTCATAAAAAAAACTCCACGGGCATAGCCATTTTTTCACAATTGTTAATAATCCGTCAATTGATAAAAAAATAATTTACTAAATTTGTAAATTGTTAATTAATTTATGAAAGTACGGATAGCAATCCTGGATTTGAATGAAGGGCATGAAAACCAGGGCATGCGTTGTATAAAAGAGATTGTGAATCAATGGAGCGAAATCCATAGTTACCAGCTTTTTTATGAAGTGTTTGATGTGCGCTGCAAAGAAGAAATACCTGACTTTAGTTACGATATTTATATTTCAAGCGGCGGGCCAGGTTCTCCACTGGAAAGTGAAGGAACAAGTTGGGAAAATAAATTTTTTGGCCTGATCGGTGATTTGGAAAACTGGAATAATGACATAGCCAATTACCCGAAAAAACATTTCTTTTTTATCTGTCATAGTTTTCAATTAGCCTGTCGGTATTATCAAATTGCCAAAGTGTGTGCGCGCAAATCCACTGCCTTCGG
>JBDTAN010000191.1:0-3847 GCA_039924585.1 Chitinophagaceae bacterium
TTCCAAAAGAATATGTCACCGATTTAAATACTACATCATTTTGTGTTGATTGCGCCAATGCCGGTAATACCAATGCAAAAGCCACAATACTCAATAATTTTTTCATAATTAATTTATTTAAGGCCTTCTTTCATTTTTGAAACGGCACTATTCGCAGGTGCTGCATTATCTGGTGCTTTGAATGTTTCTCCATGAAATTTAATTACCTGTGTCATACCATTATCAAAATATATGGTTACGAGTTTACTAAAACTTCCATCAGCATAACCACTAAATCCCAGTTTCACTGCAAATGTATCGCCTGCTGCATAAGGCCCGGCAGACCAAACTGGCGTAGTACAGCCACAGGATTTTACGACATCTTTAATACCAATAGCTTTTGCGGAAATATTTTTCATATTTACAGCATATTCTACAGGTTTTCCATAAGGAATCTTTCCAAAATCATGATCCAATTCAGAAAAACTAACTACTTTGGATACATCAGTTGCAGTTGTGTCCTGTGAAATGGTTTGTGCCTGTATTGCAGAAAAAAGAAATAACGCAGGTAAAATGAAAAGCCACTTTTTCATACGATTGATTTTAAAAATTTAAAATAAATTACAATTTAGCCAAAGCTATAGCAAAATAATTATCCATACAGTCATAAACCGTTCCATTTTTAATAAATAGGAAATTTTTAATTACCCTTAGCATTTCAAAATTCATTAAAAAACAATTGTTATTTTCGCCTTATGGAAAATGAAATAGCTACACTACAGGAAAATAGAGAAATGTTATCTTTTGATGGTTTTCGTGAAGAAGTGCTTGCCGATTACGAAATCGCCTGCAAAAGCCGGGAAGTAAGTTTACTTGGCCGTAAAGAAGTGCTCACCGGCAAAGCAAAATTTGGCATCTTCGGAGATGGAAAAGAACTGGCACAAATTGCGATGGCAAAATTTTTTCAGTCTGGCGACTGGCGCTCTGGTTATTACCGCGATCAGACTTTTATGTTTGCTTCCGGCTTGCTTTCCGTCAAAGAATTCTTTGCACAGTTATATGCTGATCCCAATATAGAAAATGAACCCAATAGTTCGGGCAGGCAAATGGTCAGTCATTTTGCCACTTCTAATTATGATGCGAACGGAGATTGGAGAAACCTCTCCGATTCAAAAAATATAGCCGCCGATATGGCGCCTACTGCCGGCCAAATGCCCCGCAGTATTGGACTAGCACTGGCTTCAAAATTATTCAGGGAGTCATCAGTTTTGCAAAATTTCCCTACACTTTCTGATAATGGCAATGAAATTTGTTTTACTACCATCGGTGATGCTTCTACCAGCGAAGGTCATTTTTGGGAAACCATTAATGCAGCCGGTGTTTTGCAGGTTCCACTGGCAATTTTTATTTGGGATGATGGCTATGGAATTTCTGTACCTAAAAAATACCAAACAACGAAAGGATCAATTTCTGAAGCCTTAAAAGGCTTCCAGAAAAAAGAAGGTACAAATGGTTTGGAAATTTATAAAGCCAAAGGTTGGGATTATGCAGGCCTTTGCGAGGTTTTTGAAAATGGTTTACGAAAAGTCCGCGAAACCCACGTCCCTGCTGTATTTCATATACAAGAACTTACTCAACCTCAGGGCCATTCTACTTCCGGCAGCCATGAACGTTATAAAGACGAGGACAGGCTTGCCTGGGAAAAAGAATGGGATTGTTTGGTGAAAATGAAAGAATGGATTCTTTCCAATAATATAGCCGGGGAAGATGATTTGCGAAAAATAGAAATTGATGCAAAGGCTACTGTCCGGGAAGAAAAGAACATGGCCTGGACAAATTACCTCACGCCTATTCGCGAAGAAGTGGAAAAAACAAGTGAATTGATTCAGGCAATGACGGTTAACGATATGGATATTTATTCCGGATTGCAAAATATTGCAAAAGAATTATCAGCGAATAAAGAAGCTTTGAGAAGAGATGTTTTACGCGCTATATCAACAGCCATTCAACTCACTGAAAATAGCGGTCAAAATAAAGCGCTGAAGGACTATTACGAATCATTACGCACTAAGAATAAAGCATTATTTAATTCAAATTTGTTTGATGCAAGTCCTAAAAGTGCATTGAAAAAAGAGGCAATTTCGCCTGTTTATAATGATGATACAATGATCAATGGTTTTGAAGTTTTGAATAAATATTTTAACGAATTATTTACACAAAATCCCAAAGTCGTTGCATTTGGGGAAGACGTCGGTCATATTGGTGATGTCAACCAGGGTTTTGCAGGTTTGCAGCAAAAATTTGGCGAGGAAAGAATATTTGATTGTGGTATACGGGAACTGACGATCATGGGACAAGGCATTGGCCTTGCTTTGCGTGGCTTACGGCCAATAGCAGAAATTCAATACCTGGATTATTTATTATATGGTTTGCAACCTTTATCGGATGATGTGTCTACTTTACAATTTCGCACGAATGGCAAACAAGCTTGCCCATTGATTGTGCGCACACGTGGCCATCGCCTGGAAGGCATCTGGCATAGCGGATCTCCCATGGGTATGATCGTAAATGCATTGCGTGGAATGCGGATTTGTGTGCCGAGAAATATGGTTCAGGCTGCGGGCATGTATAATACTTTACTCTCGAGTAATGATCCGGGGTTAGTAATTGAATGTTTAAATGGTTATCGCCTGAAAGAAAAATTACCTTCCAATTTATTGGAATTTTCAACACCACTGGGCATCCCGGAAATCTTGCAGGAAGGAGATGATGTTACGATTGTTTCTTATGTTTCTACCCTGCGAATTATTGAAGAAGCTTTGAACCAGCCTGCGCTGAAAAATATTAGTTGTGAATTGATAGATGTACAGACTTTATTGCCTTTCGATATTCATCATTCGATTGTAGAATCTTTAAAGAAGACCAGCCGGATTATTTTTATTGATGAAGATGTGCCGGGTGGCGCTACGGCATATATGTTCCAGCAGGTAATGGAAGTACAAGGCGGTTATAGATTACTGGATGCTGCACCCAAAACACTTTCAGCGCAGGCACACAGGCCGGCTTATGGAAGTGATGGAGATTATTTCAGCAAGCCAAATGTGGAATCTATATCTGAGGCCATTCTTGCTTTGGTGAAAGAGTAGAAAAATTTTATACGGCTATAAATTCCCTGGCCCATTCCAGCACTATTTTTAATTCTTCCTCAAGACTGAGATTGGAATTATCTAAAATGCGTGCATCATCAGCTTTTTTTAAAGGACTGACTTCCCGATGGCTATCTGTGTAATCTCTTTGTTCAATATTTGCCCTGACTTCTTCAAAAGAAATTTCCGGTGATTTGATTTTCAATTCTTCAAAGCGACGCTGAACTCGTGTATGCATATCAGCAGTAAGAAAAATCTTTAATTCAGCATTTGGGAAAACAGTTGTGCCAATATCCCGTCCATCCATCACAATACCTTTTTGAGTGCCCATTTTTCTTTGCTGGTTTACGGCAAATTCGCGCACAAAACCAATAGCAGCAACCTGGCTAACCTGTTCGCTTACGCGCATTTCTCTTATAAAAACTTCTACATTTTCACCATTTAAAAGGATATCACTTTTTTTAGAGCCGGGAGTTTTTAAAAATGATAAATCAATTTCTTTTAATGCTTTTTTTATCTCTTCTGTTTTTTGTATATCAATATTTTTACGAATAAAATAAAGTGTAATCGCCCTGTACATTGCACCGCTGTCAATAAAAACATAATCCAATGCCTGTGCCATTTCCATTGCTAATGTACTTTTACCACAGGATGAATAGCCGTCGATAGTAATGATGATTTTTTTATTTGTCATATATAAAAAAACAAAAATACTCAAAAAA
>JBDTAN010000192.1:0-4414 GCA_039924585.1 Chitinophagaceae bacterium
TATTAATGGCAATAAATTGCTGATCACCTGGTCCACGGGATTTCCTGCAGGTACAAGCATCATTATTTTACGCGGTTTCTCCAGGCTTTTTACCATATCCTGCAATTCATGAAAACCTTCTGTGATGGTTCCCTTTGTAGCGGAAGTTTCTAATAACTCACATTTCGAAGCATCCAGGTCAAAACCTGCTACGGCATAACCATGATCTGCCATATTCAATAGAAAATTCCTGCCCATTGTACCTAAACCGATCATTCCAAAATTGTATTGCTTCGTATCCATATATTATTATTTTTTGAACTATTGCAATGTAACAATAAGCGATAGAAAGCTTTGCACAATTCCCCCTATTATATCGCTAACTTAACAGTTACTTAATACTTTTGTGAAAATATAATGATCATGTCAGACTCCGTAAATGAATTCAATGAATATCGCGAAAAGATGAATGCCGTTATTCTGGGGAAAAATAATCTCATATTGAAAAGACTTTTTAATCTTGATACAAATACATACGAAGCAGGTGCACTTGATGCAAAAACCAAGGAAATGCTGGGTTTGGTAGCATCATTGGTTTTGCGCTGTGATGATTGCATCAAATATCATTTGGGAAAATGTAAAGATGTTGGCACTACCACAGAAGAATTGTATGAGATTTTCGCGGTTGCCAATATTGTTGGTGGCACAATTGTAATTCCGCATACAAGGCGCGGTGCGGAATATTGGGAATCATTACATGATTTGCATGTATAAAAGGCCGAACTTTGTATAATTAATTTGAATAAAAATGGCAATAGTATCTGAAACACTTACCCCAAAAGATTTTGCAACCGACCAGGAAGTTCGCTGGTGCCCGGGTTGCGGTGATTATTCAATTCTTGCACAGGTACAAAAAATTATGCCTGGCATTGGAGTTCCCAAAGAAAATATTGTGATCATTAGTGGAATTGGCTGCAGCAGCCGTTTTCCCTATTATATGAATGTGTATGGGATGCATTCCATTCATGGAAGGGCTACAGCTGTGGCAACCGGTTTAAAAGCTTCGAGACCGGAACTGAGTGTATGGATCGTGACCGGTGATGGCGATGGCTTAAGCATTGGAGGAAATCATACAATTCATTTATTGAGAAGAAATTTGGATGTAAATATTATGTTGTTCAATAACCAGATTTATGGCCTTACGAAAGGGCAGTATTCACCAACTTCTGAAGAACATAAAATTACGAAAAGCACACCTTTTGGAAGTATTGATCACCCGTTCAATCCGCTGGCGCTCGCACTGGGTGCGGATGGTAGCTTTATTGCGCGCAGTATGGACAGGGATCCGAAACATTTACAAGCCATGCTTATAAGATCACATCAGCATCATGGCACTTCCTTCCTGGAAATTTACCAGAACTGTAATATTTTTAATGACGGCGCTTTTGAAATTTTTACAGAGAAGAAAAGTAAACCTGATGAAGCATTATTTTTAGAACATGGTAAACCGCTTATTTATGGTGTAAATGGTGATAAAGGAATTCGCATAAATGGATTGAAACCGGAAATGGTCGATTTAAATGACGGTTTCAGTAAAGATGATTTGTGGATACATGATGAAAAAGATTTTTACAAAGCACAGGTACTTACACGCATGTTTGATTCGCCACATCTTGATGGTCATTTCCCAAGGCCATTCGGCGTTTTTTATGAAACTCAAAGAGCATGTTACGAAGATGTTATGCGCATGCAAATTGAAGAAGCAATTATATCAAAAGGCAATGGTGATCTTGATAAACTATTGAGTGGAAAAGATGTATGGGAAATTGCATAATCTTTATTTATCACCGATTTATTTTACCCAATAAAAAATTTTATACATAAAAAGTTATGCCCGGAATTGATATAAAAAATATTAAAGCAGGACAAAGACAGCAATGGTTACAACATGCAATAGCGCCACGGCCTATTGCTTTTGCCAGCACGATTGATAAAGCAGGAAATGTAAATCTCAGTCCATTTAGTTTTTTCAATATGTTTTCTGCCGCACCGCCCATTGTTATTTTTTCGCCGTCCAGGAGAGTGCGCGATAATACAACAAAACATACACTACAAAATATTTTAGACGTGCCGGAAGTAGTCATTCATATTTGCGATTATGATATGGTGCAACAAGTGAGTTTGTCGAGTTGCGAATTTCCAAAAGGCACCAATGAATTTATAAAAGCAGGTTTCACGCCGGAAAAAGCGCATCTCATTTCTCCACCGATGGTGAAAGAAGCAAAAGTAAAACTGGAGTGTAAAGTGCTGGAGGTAAAAAGCCTGGGTGAAACTGCCGGGGCAGGACAGTTGGTTATCGCGGAAGTATTATACATGCATGTAGATGAAAGTATTTTGAATGAAAATAAAGACATGATTGACCAGCGCAAATTCCACCAGGTAGCGCGTCTTGGAGGAAACTGGTATTGCGTGGTGAATGAAAATAATTTATTCCAGGTGGAAAAACCCAATACGCAAATTGGAATTGGCGTAGATGCTATTCACGAATCAATTAAGAACAGTAAAATACTTTCCGGCAATCATTTGGGCATGCTTGCAAATGTACATGAGCATCCGGAAATTGATCCCGCTTTTGAAGATGAACAACTCAAATCTATTTTTCAATATTTTTCTTTAAATCCTGAAGAAATGGAAAATGAATTGCATGCGTACGCCAAAAAATTATTGGATGAAGGTAAAGTCACAGAAGCCTGGCAGGTTTTATTGGCTTTATAATATTTCATTTTTTTTCGAATAATTTTAAAATGCTTTTTATAAGTAGATTTGCTCATGAGAAAATTGCTGCTGCTTCTTTTTATTTTTATTGCAGGATATGTGCATGCGCAAACTATTACAGGGACTGTGTTTGATGAAGTGCAGAAAAAACCGGTAGCGTATGCAAACGTAATTTATTCTAGTCATCAAAAAATTGTATATACAGATTCGACAGGATTTTTTTCATTGTCTAAAGATTCTTTGTCACTTGATGACACCATTTTTATAGAAAATGTCGGGTATCAAACTTTAATGATCCCGGTAAAGAAAATGCATGATGCGGCCGAATATTATTTAACTACGCAAGAGAATTATTTAAAACCGGTTTTTATAACAACATGTAAAAAAACAAAAAGTTTTGATATTAATAAGCGTGTTGGACGCATCAAACAATATATCGGGCCGGGGCCGGAAAATAAACTGATCATTCTTGCGAAGTATGAAAACAATTCAGGCAAACCCGGTTATATGCATTCGTTTTCTATTTACCTGGATGAGCCGGATAAAACGTATGCACTTCCATTGCGTCTTCGCTGGTATGAATGGGATGTAATTAATCAAAAGCCTGGAAAAGAATTAACGGACACTAACATCATCGTACATCCATATACCAAAGGCTGGAATACATTTGCAATCCCGGATTATACAATATTTTTTCCCGCCCAGGAATTAGTGATGGGGGTTGAATTTATTTACTCCCCGGAATACAATAAAGAATACGCTGCGTTGAATTCTTCTGCAGAAAAAATAAAATGGCTTACTGAAATGAAAAACCGCTGGTCACTTGGAATGCAATATGTCCGGGACTATTCAGATGGTGGTTTTTATATGGTGAATAATGTCACCACTCCAACGGCTTATGGCCAGCGGTTCGAACGTTATTTTATCCGGCCGGCGCTAAAATTTTCTATAAAAGTTTGTGTAGAAAAATAATGAATTCAAGAAAATTATATGCTTTTTATACTGCACATTTTTCATGGTAATTGATCAGTTCAATGGGTGACTTCTGCATTTCAAAACCTGCATATTCTTTTTCAATTTCATCCAGCACTTCATTGATTTCTTCAGGTAATTTAAGTGTCACCAAACGATTGCGATACTCTTTGATATTGGGTAAACCTTTCAAATAATTTGCATAATGCCGGCGCATTTCATTGATGCCAACTACAGCGCCTTTCCAGGCAAGTGATTGCGTCAAATGTTTCCTGCAAACTGCCACCCTGTTTTCAACAGTTGGTGAAGGTAAATGTTCGCCAGTAGCCAGGAAATGTTTGATCTCTTTAAAAATCCATGGATAACCAATTGCAGCTCTTCCAATCATAATGCCATCCACGCCATAACGATTTTTATATTCAAGCGCTTTTTCTGCACTGTCAATATCTCCATTTCCAAAAATCGGCATATGTATGCGCGGATTGTTTTTCACTTTTGCAATGAGTGTCCAGTCTGCCTGTCCTTTATACATTTGTGCACGCGTGCGTCCATGAATGCTCAAGGCCCGGATACCCACGTCCTGTAAGCGTTCTGCGACTTCTTCAATATTTAAGCTGGTATCATCCCAGCCTAATCTTGTTTTAACTGTTACAGGCAAATTTGTACTTTTCACCACCGCATCTGTTAG
>JBDTAN010000193.1:0-2743 GCA_039924585.1 Chitinophagaceae bacterium
AAAAGAAATTTTAAAGAAACATCTGAACCGGAAGGAAAATCAGATACACAATCCGGTTTTCGCTTCGTAATACAAAGACATCATGCATCACATTTACATTATGATTTTCGCCTGGAACTCGGTGGTGTTTTAAAAAGTTGGGCTGTGCCAAAAGGTCCTTCACTTGATCCAAAAGATAAACGACTGGCCATGATGGTGGAAGATCATCCTGTAAGTTATATTCATTTTGAAGGCGATATTCCGGAAGGAAATTATGGAGCCGGACACGTGACTGTTTGGGATAAAGGGAAATTTTTTCCTGTAGATAAAGATCATGAGAAACTGACTGAAAATCAAGCCCTGTCTGCATTGCATAAAGGTGAATTGAAATTTTCCCTAAAGGGGAAAAAATTAAAAGGGGAATTTGTATTGGTTCATTTAAAAAATGATTCAAAAAATGACAACAGTTGGCTTTTGATAAAACACAAAGATGAATTTGCAAAAACGCCTTACGATTCTGAAGACTTCGTTTCTGCCACCGTAAAAAAAGCCGGCGAAAAAAAAAAGAAAGAAAGTATAACACCTAAAAAAACCACAAGCCTTCGTTCGCCTTCCGCAAAAAAATATACAAAATTTTATAAACCCATGCTGGCAACACTTGTAGATAAAGCATTTGATGATGCAGAATGGATCTATGAAATTAAATGGGATGGTTATCGCGCAATTGCAGACTGGCAGGATGATACGCTTAAATTTTATTCACGTAATGGTTTATCATTTTCAGATAAATTTCCACAAATAGCAGAAGCACTAACATCAATAAAACATGATGCTGTATTGGATGGAGAAATTGTTTTAATGGATAAAGAGAACAGGCCGAGTTTTCAAAAGTTGCAGCATTACGAAGACAATAAAGACCTGCCATTATTGTATTATGTATTCGATCTTTTATTTTTAGATAAAAGAGATATCCGTGATTTGCCTTTGCTTGAAAGAAAAGAATTATTAAAAGAATTATTGAAAAAAAATAATGACGGACTTATCCGTTATTGTGATCATATAGATGAAAAAGGAATTGCATTTTTTGCAACCGCAAAAAAGGCAAACCTGGAAGGAATCATTGCAAAAAAAGGGGATAGCAATTATACTTGTAATACGCGGAGTAAAGAATGGTTGAAAATAAAAAATATCAACAGCAGGGAAGGAATTATTGTCGGTTATACAAAACCACGCAACAGCCGGAAATACTTTGGTGCATTGGTGTTGGCGCAATATGAAAATAATGAATTGACCTTTATGGGCCATACCGGTACCGGCTTTGACGAAAAAACATTGAAAGAATTATGGGAGAAAATGCAACCACTTATTACCAGCAAATCTCCTTTTAAAGAGAAAGTAAAAGTGAATATGCCCGTCACCTGGATTAAACCAAAACTGGTATGTGAACTGAACTATACAGAAATGACTGAGGACGGTTTAATGCGCCACCCGGTGTTTCTTGGATTGCGTATAGATAAAAGTAAAATGGAAGTAAATAAAACAACTCAAATGCCGGCTCATATTATAAAAGAGAAAAAAATTATGACGGAAAAAAAGAAGGCGAATAGTAAAGATGCTATTGAAGTTCAAAGTACAGATGATAAAAATGTGAAAGTGAACAATCATACTCTATCATTAACGAATTTGAATAAGATTTACTGGCCAAAGGAAAAATTTACAAAAGGAGATCTAATTAATTACTACGAGAAAATTTCACCATATATTTTGCCTTACCTCAAAGGCAGGCCTTTGTCATTAAAAAGAAACCCGAATGGAATTTTGGATGACGGATTTTTTCAAAAAGATTTTGGTGCTCAGGCGCCGGCCTGGATACCAAAGGCAGAAGTGGAATCTGGCCCGGATAAAAAAATTATTGAATACATTATGTGTGAAAATAAAGCTGCATTAATGTATATCGCAAATCTTGGTTGCATTGAAATCAATCCCTGGAATTCTTTGTATAAAAAAATGGACTTTCCATCATACATGATCATCGATATTGATCCTTCCGATAAAAATTCTTTTGAGCAAGTGATCGAAACAGCACTTGCCGCGAAAGAAGTGCTGGATGAGGCTGGTGCAGATTGTTATTGTAAAACTTCAGGCGCTACAGGCCTGCATGTGTATGTGCCAATGGGCGGAAAATATGATTATGAACAAGTCAAAAATTTTGGTCATTTGGTGGCGCATTTAATTTCGTTACGCGTTCCGAAATTTACCAGTCTCGAGCGGTCTTTATCGAAACGTGGAAATAAAATTTATGTGGATTTTTTACAAAACCGCCGAGGCCAAACATTAGCATCGGCTTATAGTGTACGGCCTCGTCCGGGTGCAACAGTATCAACACCATTAGAATGGACAGAAGTGAAAAAAGGTTTACTGCCTTCACAGTTTACCATCGAAAATATTTTTGACAGATTAGAAAAGAAAGGCGATTTATTTACACCCGTCTTAAAAAAAGGAATTGATTTGAAAAAATGCCTGGCAAAACTGGAAGCAGAATAAATAATTTAGAAAATTATTTATTCAAAATTTTCATCAGCACTTGTTCTTCTGCAGTGAGTCCCGATTGTTCATCATCTTTTTCTATTTTATCCAACTCTTTTAAATACTTCGCCAGCTTTTCTTCTTCATATAATTGAATAAGCCCCGGATGCACATAATATTTTTTGCAAACTGTGCGTGTATTCCCTAATTTTTTACTAACTGTATCCAATACTTCAAC
>JBDTAN010000194.1:0-5472 GCA_039924585.1 Chitinophagaceae bacterium
TAGCAGGTATTCCTTTAATTTAATGAATCGTTTTGAATATTTAACGGATGAATATGCGGGCATTAATGTGGAGCATAATATCGGCAGCGGTTTATTTAAATATATTCCTATTACCCGGAAATTAAAACTTCGCCAGTTTTGGGAAGCCAAGGCCATCATTGGAAATTTAAGTGATGCCAATAAGCAATTGAATTTTATACAAGGTTATCCGTTTCAATCATTAGATGGAAAAGCGTATCTCGAAGTTGGAACCGGTATAGATAATATCTTGAAATTTTTCCGGGTAGATTTTTTATGGCGCGTATTGCCACAACCCTTACCCAGTGTTAATTCACAGCGATTTGGTGTATTCTTTGGCTTCAGATTGAGTTTGTAAAATAACTTATTCTAAAAAATGTTTTAATCCTTTTTATCCAGAATGGGTTCATGCAATGTTACCGGTTTTGGAGTCCTGCCTTTTCGGATTCGCATATTCAGCATTTCAACGGCTATGGAAAAAGCCATGGCGAAATACACATAATTTTTCAGGTTCATTTCATGTGAACGCTCACTGTCCCAACCTTCTACCAGCAATACAAAACCAATCATCACCAGGAAGGAAAGCGCCAGCATTTTTATGGTCGGATGTTTATGTATAAAACCGGCGATCGCTGCACTGAAAAGAAACATCAGGATCATTGCGACAACCACTGCGGCGATCATTATTTCCAGATGCTTTGCAGTTCCTGCCGCTGTAATAATGCTGTCAAAACTAAAGATCATATCTATTAAAATAATTTGAACCATGGCATTTCCAAAACTCAATACTTTCTTTTTTCCAACCTGCAATGTTTCATCCTCTCCTTCCAGTTTATGATGAATTTCCATTACAGTTTTATAAATCAAAAACAGTCCGCCGCCCAACATTACAAGACTGGCGATATCAAAACCTTTTCCAAAAACGGTAAATAGTGCAATGCCTTTTTGCGTCAGTAACCAGGACAAAGCAAATAATAAAGCAGTGCGAACGATCATCCCACTAAACATCCACATCCATCTTGCACGGTTTTGTTTTTCTTTAGGTAGCCTGTTCATAATGATGCTTACGAAAATCACATTATCGATTCCCAAAACAACTTCAAGAATTACCAGGATAAAAAAACTGATAATGCTTTCACTAGTGAATAAATATTCCATTCAAATATTTTATTAATTTTTAAAACTGTTACAAATTTTTTTTACTATTGCGGGCCCTTCATAAATAAACCCTGTCCAAACCTGAATAAGCGCTGCGCCATTCAGAAATTTCTCTTCCGCATCTTTTCCTGTAAAAATTCCACCGCTGGCAATTAGTGGAATTTGTCCGCCAGATTTCTCATGAAAATATTGAAGTACTTCTGTGGATCTTTTTTGCAAAGGCTTTCCGCTCAATCCGCCATGACCGATTTTTTTAATCTCATTTTGAGATACAGATAATCCTTCCCTCGAAATAGTCGTATTGGAAACGACCAGTCCGGATAATTTTACTTCAACAGCCAGATCAATAATGTCATCCAATTGCTCATTCGTAAGGTCTGGTGCGATCTTTAAAAATAAAGGTTTGGGAAAAGTTTTTTCATTATTTATTTGTTGCAAATTTTTCAGAATCACTTTCAATGCACTTTTCTCCTGTAATTCACGCAGGCCGGGCGTATTCGGGCTACTCACATTCACGGTAAAATAATCCACGCAATCAAATAATTCATTGAAACAAATTTCATAATCCTTCCAGGCATCCTCATTCGGGGTGATTTTATTTTTACCAATATTGCCGCCTATGATCATTTTGTTTGCATCATTGACGAGTTTACATTTCCAGTCTTCCAATCTTTTTTTTATAACTTCTACACCATCATTATTAAAGCCCATCCTGTTAATAAGCGCCTTGTCTTTGGGTAACCGGAACAGTCGGGGTTGTTCATTTCCTTTTTGAGCGAGTGGAGTAACAGTGCCGATTTCTATAAAACCAAAACCAAGTGCATCCAGTTCGCGCAGGTATAATGCATTTTTGTCAAAGCCTGCACCGAGGCCAATGGCATTTCGAAAATTAATTCCAAAAATTTCTTTGCGTAAAGTAGCTTCCCTGGGTGTAAAAGAATTGACAATCAACTTGCGAATTAATGAAATACTGCAACCGGTTTTAAACAATTTCATAGATGCATGATGTACCGCTTCAGGGGGAAACAAAAACATACAATTGCGCAGCAGCCGATAGAACATGGAACGAAGATATACTTTGTAGAAATATTTTTAAAATGAGGTTTTATGACCCCACATTTTTCTTTGTTTTTGATGTCTTTTTTATGCCTAATAAAGGTTGCATATAACTTGGTACCAATTGTCTTGGTTTATTCTTTGGTGGCCCCAATGGTTTTTGGTATTGCAGGTAATAGATCTGCAATAAAATAAAGAAATAAGAAATTAATAACGGCCCGAAGATCAAACCTGTTATACCAAAATATTTTAAACCCATTATTATTCCCAAAACAGTAATAAGCGGATGTACATCAGCCATTTTTTTAGCTAATACAAACCGAATTACATTATCAAGCAGACCCATTACCAGTGCACCCCATAAAATGATAAAAATGCCAATGCCATAATTGCCGCTTACTAATTGGTATAAAGCCATAGGAACCCATACGACCCCGCATCCAACGACAGGCAGTACGGATGTGAAACCAGTAATTACACCCCAAAAACCAGCCTCTGGAATGCCGGCGATTTCATAACAGCCAAAGCCCAGCAAACCCTGCATAACTGCGATAGTAGGAATTCCTATGGCATTACTGATTGTTTGTGCAACCAATTCCTTTCCAAATCGTTTGATCTTTTCTCCGCTAAAGGGTAAATAGAAAACTATTGAAGCCTCCATACGGTTTATACTCTTAATCATAAAGTATAGGAAAAAATACATCATAAGCAACGAGCTTAAAAGTCCCAAACCCTGGTTCAATAATGCTTTCAGCACTTCTGAAGCTACCGTTTGTGCTTTACTAAGTGTATTTTCTGCAATAATATGTACACCAGTTTTACTAAAAATTATTGCGTCAAAATGTTTGAAAGTAGCAATGATCTCATTCGGATTTGCAACAACATTACTTACCTTATTGAAAAGTAAAATAACCAGTAAGGAAACAGGCAACAAAATGATAAAAAAAGTTACCAGGATTACAATCAAAGCAGCAATATTCTTATTCCAGTTTTTTTTCTCGATCATCCATACAAGAGCGGGCTTACTCAATACATAAAACATAATTGCACCCAAAAACGCTGTAAAAAATTGGATCAGGCTAAATACCAATATCAGTCCGAAACAAAGTATAATGAATACGAAAATGTATTTATTAATTATAGACTCTTTATTATGCTCCATTGATTTTGTTTATTGGTACAATGATTGTATCTTTTCAAAATATAAATAATAGTAAAAATAACTGGTTATGAATGATAAGCGTAATTTTTTTTCCGGATTTATTGCCGGTGTTGCATCCTGTGCATTTATCTACCTCTATTTGCAAAGTGATAATGGTAAAGAAATGATTACAGAAATCAAAGATAAAATTCAAACTGCCGGAAGCAACCTCTTTGCCACCATTGATAAACTCGATGAGGAAGCACAAAATCTTCTGGATAAGGGCCGGAACTTTTCAAAACAAATCGGTATTGATTAATGCTCGGTTTATCAAATAATTTTAAAATAAGATACAATGGAAAATGAAGATAATTTTTTTTCAGAATCAAAAGATAAACTGGAAGGATATATTAATGACAGGTTAATGTTGATAAAATTACAAGCTGTGGAAAAAACTTCCCGTTTAGCGGGAGTATTTTTTACAATAATGATTTTAGGGCTTATGGCTGTTTTCGTTTTATTATTTTTAAGCCTCACCGCTGCTGCAATTCTTGCCAGCATATTGGGGAGTTTGTATTGGGGTTATGGTATTGTAGCACTGTTTTATATCATTCTTTCAATTATAATTATAGTATCAGGAAAGAAGATGATACAAGCAAAGCTCGCAAATTCCTTAGTAAATATATTATTAGAAAAAGCAAAAGAAGATGAACACAAAATTTAAGGAAATACATATTTTAACGGAGATCGACAATATGTCTGACCTGCAAAAAGAAATTGCACGATTGAAACTTTCTATCAAAATACAGGAATCTGAATTGCAGGAAAGATTAAAAGATATACCCAAGGAATCTCTAAAAGCTGCCGCCGGCGCAGTTCTTCCAGCGGTTGTTCAGCGTGCAATTTTTACAAAATCATTACAACCTATTTTCAGGCTAGGAAAATCATTATTATTTTCAGGCAAAAAAGGCAGGGTAGATTTAAAAGAATCAGCAATTGGTCTTGCAAAAGGTGTAGGAATTTTCGCGGGCGCAAAGACAATAATAAATTGGGTAAAAAAACGAAAAAACAATTAAATTCACATCTTTTTACTTTAAACAAGAATTTTAAAGAGGTCAACATACCTTAATTTTAAATCCCCATTCCTGCTGGCAGTAAAAAAAATTCTATATAAATCTTTTAAAATAATAGCATGGATTGTTGGATCAATCCTTTTGTTATTTATACTGGTCTTGATTGCTATTCAAATTCCGGCCGTACAGAATTTTGCCCGTGGAAAAATTGTTACTTACCTCGAGAAAAAAATACAAACTAAAGTTGAAATTGGAAAATTAAGTATTGACTTTCCTAAAAGAATTGTCCTCGAAAATATTTATTTTGAAGACCAGGCAAAAGATACTTTACTCGCAGGTAAAAAAATACGCGTCGATATTGCATTGCTTAAATTATTGAATCATACAGTTGAATTAAATTACCTCGAACTGGATGGCATTCGCGCAAATATTTATCGTAAGGGAAAAGATACTGTTTTTAACTACCAGTATATCGTTGATGCATTTGCCGGGGATCAAAAAGCGAAACCTACAAAAGCATCCACTCCGATGACTTTTCATTTGGATAAAATTGTGCTGAATCAAATCACCACCACTTTTACAGATGATTTTACCGGAAATAATCTGTACGCATATCTGGGCGGCTTTAAAGTGAATATAAAAAAATTCGACCCTACTAAAAGTGAATATAATGTGCCTTCTATTGCATTGAATAATGCAAATATTCGTTTCCGTCAATATACACCTTTACATGTTTCCGTTCCTATATCTGCACCACCACCGGATTCTGCCAATATTAAAACGGCAACAAAATTAACACTGGATAAAATTGATTTTACAAAAGTTGCTTTTCAATACGATAACCAACTTTCCAATATGCTCGCCGATGTGAACCTCGGAGATTTTCACACGGTTTTTGAAAATATTGATTTGAGCAAACTGTTGATTTCATTAAAAAGTCTTGATCTTAAAAATTCGATGATCAATGTTCAACAAGGCGCTGCAAAAAAGACAGGGGAAAAAGCTGTAACTGTTACCAGTGATTCA
>JBDTAN010000195.1:0-6841 GCA_039924585.1 Chitinophagaceae bacterium
AGAAAATTTCCCCGGCTCCTTCACTTTCCAGGACATTACTTATACTTTCCATTTCTTTATATAAAACTTCCTGGTCATTTCCATCCACTTCCACAAGCAAGTGTGCAGCTACATTTTCATGAACAGGGATAGAACCTGCACCAACCATTTCTGACACGATCTGCAATGCATCTATTTCTACCAATTCCATTGCACTGGGTGTATGGCCTGCGAGGAAAATTGCATTGACTGCTTCACCTGCTTTTTCAAGTGAAGAAAAAGGTGCAAGTAGAAGCAAATCATATTTGGGAAATGGTAATAATTTTAAAACAATTTTTGTGACAATTGCCAAAGTGCCTTCACTGCCAACGATCAATTGCGTAAGATTATAACCTGTGGCATTTTTTAAAACATTTGCACCGGTCCACATAATTTCACCGTTCGGTAAAACAATCTCGAGGTTAAGCACATAATCCTTTACCACACCATATTTCACCGCTTTTGGGCCGCCGCTATTTTCCGCAATATTTCCACCAATAAAACAGGAACCCCGGCTACTCGGATCGGGCGGATAAAATAAACCTTTTGCTTTTACTTCATTTTGCAAAACTTCTGTGATCACACCTGGTTCTGTTATAACCTGGAAATTTTTTTCATCAATTTGCAAAATACTGTTCATCCTTTCTAATGATAAAACTATTCCGCCAAAGTGTGGAATTGCGCCGCCACTTAAACCAGTTCCTGCACCACGCGGTGTGACAGGAATTATATGTTCATTACAAATTTTCAAGATCAAACTAATCTCATCTGCAGTCCTGGGTTTTATAACAATTTCGGGATTATATAATAAATTTTCAGTTTCGTCATGCCCATATTTTTCCAGGGATTCTTTATCATCAAAAACAAATTGGTTTCCAACAATTTTTTTAAAATGGAGGATTAATTCGGGCGTGATTTTTCCGTATTTATAGCTTATTGACATTAATCTTTAAATGAAAAAATTATTTAAGGAAGTCAATATTATAAAATAAAATTGAAAGTGGAATAGGTTGTATAAATAACTGCGTTAAAATCTTACTACAGGACATTTCAATGCTTTGCCACCACTGCCTAAAGAGATGCCGCGTTTGACAATTGAAATTTCATACGCGCCACGGGATTGGTTGAAGCTGGATAGGTCTGAAGTAGTGGCATCATAATTTATTGTAATGGAAAGATTATTCCATTGATACCCGGCCATGGGAATAATTGCATCATTCAACCGGTAATATAAACCGCCAAGAACCTGCATATTTCCATCACCACTAATATTGTAATGTGCATTCATGCCGACCACAGTTTCGGTTACATTATTCATTTTACTTACATAAGCATTAGGGTTCAAAATCCATTGGTCATTTACTTTAAAACTTCCATTCAGAAAAAATGTATAGCGGGGTGCTACGCGTGTATCAGTAATAGAGTTTGAAAAAAAAGATTCTTTCGGCTGGTTGATATGCGACATACTGATGCCTGCATTCAGGTAAACATTATCTGAAGGGAAATAAGAATAATTGAGGCCTGCCTGCAGGTCAGGATAAACGATAGAATTTGTAGAAAAAGTTTCACCACTGGTTATTTTAGTGTCAAAAAATTTCCCGTTCCACTGATTATCAAAAGTCAATTTACTTACATCAATTCTTTTATTTACAAAACCAATATTAAAGCCGCCACTCAATAAACTTTTATAACCAAGCAACTGGTGATATGCAATGGACGCATAACCTTTTGTAGAGGAAAGGCCTCCGCTTCCCGCAACATCGCGCATTAATGAGCCGCCAATTCCCATCCAGCCATTTTCAAAACGATTCGCAAATAATTGCATATCTCCCCAAATATTAAAAGTCTTGTATGGGTTGGTTGTAATGCTTGCCCATTGGTTTCGGTAATTGCCTCCTAGCCTCCAGTCAGCATCAGGCTCAAACCCTGTGTTGGCGGGATTTATAAGCAGGGGCGTATTGAAGTATTGGGAAAAATGAAGATCCTGAGCAAAGGAATTTTTATCAACCAATAATAATGAGCATATTGGTAAAAAATAGAAGCCTATGTGTTTAAAGAATTTTTTCATTTTGATTAGCGTAATAAAGTAATATCACCTTTTTTACGGAAAGTGGTACCATCTGTAAAAGTTACATCCAATACATATACGTAAACTTCCTGTGGTTGTAAAACACCTTTATATTTTCCGTCCCACCCTTCATTCACAGATCCGGTTTGAAACACCATTTGTCCCCAGCGGTTATATATTTTCCAATCCATTTTAGCAATGCCAAATCCCCGAACTTTCACCAAGTCATTTACACCATCACCATTTGGCGTGAATGCATTTGGTACATCCAGTAAAGGTATAACTGTAGCCAGGATATCTGCACAAGTTGTATCTGTACAACCGGCGAGATTATATACGATTAAGCAAGTGGTATTTACACCTGATTTATTATAAAAATGACTGATCAACGTATCTCTTTTTGAAGTTAGAATAGAATCACCATCACCAAAGATCCACTTATAGAAAACACCACCAGAAGAAGTATTGATAAATGTCACTGCTGTATTTTCCGGGGGTACAATAGGAGAATAAGTGAAAGAGGAAACCGGCGGATCATATACATAAATGTCATAAACAAGACTATCAAATAAGTTACACGAATTTAAATTTGTTGCTGTTAGTACGACCCTGTATTTTCCCTGTGCCGGATAAATATGTACCGGGCTTTCATCTGTTGAAGTAGTGCCATCTCCAAAATCCCATAAATAAGTTTCCCCGCCAGTTGAAGTGTTTGTAAAAAGTAACGGTTGATTCACACAGGCATAAGGAGGTTGTATGAAATTTGCTTTTACAAGATCAGTAATATTAATTATTTTTTCTACATAGTCATTCGAATTACAATACCCTGTGTCGAGCAAAGTCATTCGGATCGTATAGGTTCCAATTGCAGGATAATTATGTATGATAGTGGATGTATCTGTAGTTATTTTGGTGCCATCACCAAAATCCCATTCAAAACTTTGATTACTAAAAGGAAAGCCAGCGGGCGCAATAGATAAATTGGTGAATTGATATTTAAGGGAATCACATGGCGCTAACTTTAAATAATCAAAAGCCAGTTTTGCTTCGTTATCTTTTACACGAATATGCGTGTATGATGTATCTGCTATATTACATGTAGCGGAATCAATGGCAACAAGTGTCACCAGGAAATATCCAATGGAATTGTACGTATGGCTGATAGTTGCAGTATTGGTTGTTACGTTTCCGCTTCCATCTCCAAAATTCCAGATATATTTTACGGCGTTGGCAATGGTATCTCTAAAATCAACAGTCAACGGTACGCAACCCGTTGTATCTCTCGGCACACCATTAATGGAAGACTGAACAGCACTTCCAACACCTGCTAATTCGAATGCAATTTTAACGCAAGCTTCATTGCATAAGGAACCATTTTGTGCGCCATTATTTGGTCCCCATACACCCGGTGTTGTGGGGAAAATTCCTGTTTTTGCACAGTTGGCACACATGGCCTGGTAAATTACACCACTCTCATCAAACCGACTAGTACCACCATCTACATGGTCACCAACAGATGGCCCATTGTCTATATTTCCAAAGAAAGTTCCATACAACTGGCTTTTTGCATCTTTCTCCAGAACGAAAAAATAAAAATCGCTTCCATCTGAAGTCTGGCGTATTGCATTGGGTGTTGTTGCTAATCCAAAAGTATTTGCATTTGGATAATTGCCCACAATATCAAGACCTCCGCCCCAGCCAGAAACATATACATTTTCGCACCTGTCTACTAAAAATGCATCCGGCGAAATATCTGGTGTGGACTGGCCTTTGCCAAAATTTGTTGAATAAATAATTCCACTTAAATCAGGTTTTAATTTAGTAATATATTGCTTCCCTGTTTTCTGACTTTGAAATGCGGAATTTACAACTGGCAATGAACCCGTCGTATTTCCATTTATATAGGGGAAACCGGCTTTATCAAACTTTAATCCATATACAAGGTCATTTCCACCAGAACCCACATATACAGTCCTTATTTGAGTAGACCCATCACTGCTTATTATTGAAGCAAAGCCATCACAAATACCTCCCTGGAAAGTATTAAAGATTAGTGGCCCTGTATTGTTGCCTGTCCCTTTTAAATTAGAACTCGTAGTAGCACCACCGATATAAATATTTCCATTTATAGGACTCAGGGAAATTACAAATGCCGCTTC
The DNA here is from genome assembly GCA_039924585.1 of Chitinophagaceae bacterium. Classification (GTDB taxonomy): domain Bacteria; phylum Bacteroidota; class Bacteroidia; order Chitinophagales; family Chitinophagaceae; genus JAFDXJ01. Next base: position 4,246 of record JBDTAN010000195.1, read on the forward strand.
ATCGCCTGAACCCCCGAGATAAGAACTGAATAAAACATTTGTCATGTCCGGGCTTACTTTCATTACAACTCCATCCTGGCTGCCGCCAAAATTTTGTTGAAATGCATTAGCCGTTGTGGGGAAATTATTAGACTGAGTGCAAGATGCCAATAAAATATTATCATTCGGATCTACGATCACTTCACTTCTGGCATCATCTCCATAATTTCGGGAAATGCTTAATGCACCGCCACTCATTTCTTTATCAACGATATTCACGCCATCATTGGAACTGCCACCAAACTTACGCGAAGCCAACAATGTTTTTCCATCCGCACTGATCTTTGTAATGAATATATCAAAGCCACCACCCGGACCCAATATGGAAGATGTGGCCGGGAAATTTACAGAATTTGTTCTCCCTGCAACAACCAAATTACCTGCATGATCTACAATCATACTATGCGGTTGTTCATTTCCCGTACCACCTAAATAAGTTGCATACAACCTGGAACTACCATTGGAACTCAATTTTATAATTCCAATATCAAAACCCGGAAGCCCTCCTTGCTGTGTGCCACCGCCAAAAACGGTCTGAATAGCACCGGTACTTACAGGATAACCATCACTAAAAACAATGCCTCCTGCATAGAAGTTCCCAGCACCGTCAAATGTTGCTGTATATCCCCAGTTATCAGAAATACTATTGGTAAAACTTGCGAATATGAGTGTTGGATCTATTATTAAAGTTTGCGTTTTCTCATATTTGTCTATTTTAAAACGGACTGTATTTCCCTCTAAAATAAATGCAGAACCAATTTCTTTTTTACCTGCATTTCCAATCTGCCAGGAAATGGGTTTTAATTCGGATGCTTCGCCTACTGAGGTTTTAATGATTAAGTTTCCTTTTAAAATCTTTAATGCATCAGTACCTGAAAAAGCCAGCGCAATTTTATTGATATCTCCTCCAGGCCTTACAATAAATTCATATTTCAATTTTCCATTATCTTCATAATAGCGCACATCAATATTTGGATAAATATTTTTATAGGTGACAGCCTGGAAAATTTTACAATCACTTTTCCATTTTGCAGGGTCATTTCCTGTAAAATAATTTTCATAAGTACTCATCATTTTGTCAGGCACAATCTCTGCATTTTCGGATGATCCGATAAAATTTACTTCATATGCATGAGCATGCAAGACAACCTGTTTGAACGTGTCAATCGCAGGGTATTCTTTATTGGGATCAATGAAAGCATTTGGTTTTGTGGAATCAAGTTGAATGGTTTTATGACCGCCATATAATTCAGCAACAGCTTTTAAATCATCACTGTTATTCAATAAAACTTTGTAACCCTGTTGTTGTAAATAAAATGATCCATTCGCAATCTTGCCGGAAAACCTGACTTTGGAATCCCATTGCCCCTTATTTTGCACAAATTCCAGGCTTTGGGAAAAGCATTGGTGCATGCATAAAATAAAGATATTTAGTAAGATTAAGGGTAGGAATTTTTTCAAGTTTTTTAATTATTAAGCGGTTCTTTTCTAAACGTTTTGTCTATCTAAATGTTGTATCATGAAATCTTGCTCCAGGCGGTTTTTCCCTTTTGGGATAAAATATAATTTTTCAAATCTGAATTTTCAATTTTTGCCAGGCCGGGATCCATATCAAGGACAATATCTGCATACCTTTTTGCTGCTTCCAGTATGCTTTGATCCAAAATGATGTCCGCAAGTTTAAAATCAAGTGCACCACTTTGTTTGGTTCCTTCAATATTTCCCGGCCCGCGCAATGCTAAATCTTTTTCTGCTATTTTAAAACCATTATTTGTATCACATAAAATTTTTAGCCTTTGCTTTGCTTCATTACTTACTTTACTTCCGGTAAGCAAGATACAATAACTTTTTTCCCCACCTCTTCCAACCCTGCCGCGTAACTGATGCAATTGTGATAAGCCAAATTTTTCTGCACTTTCAATGACCATTACACTGGCATTCGGCACATCCACACCGACTTCAATCACAGTTGTAGCAACCAATATTTGTGATTCTCCATTTTTAAATCGCTGCATGTTCACTTCTTTTTGCAAAGCAGGCATTCTTCCATGCACCATGCTGATATTGTACAAGTGTTCCGGAAAATAAGTCTTTATCTGTTCATATCCCTGCATCAGGTCTTCATAACTCAATTTTTCACTTTCTTCTATCAACGGATATATTATATACGCTTGCCGGCCGTTTTGGATTTCACCTTTAATAAATTCCATGATTTCCATTCGCTTCATTTCATTGCGCTGAATGGTTTTTATTTCCTGCCTGCCGGGTGGCAATTCATCCATAATACTGTAATCAAGATCGCCATAAACGGACATGGCCAAAGTACGTGGTATGGGAGTTGCCGTCATTACGAGAATGTGTGGTGGCACTACAGATTTTTTCCAAAGTTTCGCCCTTTGTGCCACACCAAAACGATGTTGTTCATCTACGATGGCTAAGCCAAGATTTTTAAATTCAACTTTATCTTCAATGATTGCGTGTGTGCCAATCAGAATATGGCAACTCCCATCCTGTAATTCCTTTAGAATTTTTTTTCTTTCGGCGGTTTTAGTACTTC
>JBDTAN010000196.1:0-2653 GCA_039924585.1 Chitinophagaceae bacterium
GCGTGCATACACACCTCGGCTTACAAGGCAATCCAAAATATTTTTCTTAATCCCATAATCTAGCACAGCCACTTTAAAAGCGGCACCTTCCTGGCCTGCAGAATAAATTTCTTTTGTACTTACTTCATTTGCAAGTGATAGTCCATCCATATTTGGAACTGCGTCAAGTAGTTCTTTCAATTTTTCTATATCCGTATGTTCTGAAGAAATGATACAATTCATAGCGCCTTTTTCGCGGATATGCCTAACGAGCGCACGCGTATCCACGCCTTCAATGGCTACTACATTATTTTTAATTAAATAATCTTCAAGGGAATCATCAGCGAGATAACGGGAATATTTATTTTCCAGGTTGCGGCCAATGAGTGCATTAATTTTTACGCCATTGCTCTCAATATCTTTTACACTTACGCCGTAATTTCCGGTATGCACATTATTCATGATCAATACCTGGCCGAAATAACTGGGATCGGTAAAAACTTCCTGGTAACCAGTCATGCCTGTATTAAAACATATCTCGCCGGTGGCAGTACCTTTTTTTCCAAAAGCACGGCCATAAAAAATATGACCGTCCTGTAATAATAAAATTGCTGAATTGCTTGTTGTGGGATTTCCTGGCTGGTTCATTTGAATTGCAAAAAAAATACATAATCAACAAATAGCGAAGAAATTTTTTTCACATTTTTAAAAAAAAGATGTGGAGTAAAAAAATTTTACTTACATCAAATCGTAACATCAAATTCAAGAATAAAAATTTCGCTTTTATATCGATCTCAATAACTATTTTAAGAAAAACTATTAATCGCCCCAAATTGTGTCCTTACCATTGATCCAACGTTTCACTGCAGCTGTTGTCACACTCTTCGGACGCTCAAGCGGTAAGCCGAGAATACGATCCCACAGCAAGCTGGCCATTACACCCAATGAACGGCTGATGGCAAATAACACCGTATAAAATTCATATTCGACCAGGCCATAATGAACGAGTAAAGCGCCGCTATGTGCATCTACATTGGGCCACGGATTTTTTATTTTTCCAATGGTTTTTAAAATCGGCGGTACTGTTTCATAAATACGCCAGATAGTATTCACCAATTTATCGTCGGGTAAATGTTTTTTACCGAATTCCATTTGTGCAATGAACCGCGGATCTGTTTTGCGCAAGACCGCATGCCCATAACCCGGAACTACTTTTCCTGCTTCCATTGTTTTGCGAACATAATCACCGATCTGAGCTTTTGTTGGCTCATCCGTGCCCAATTCTTTTTGCATTTCAAAAACCCATTTGATCACTTCCTGGTTGGCAAGTCCGTGCAATGGCCCAGCCAAACCATTCATTCCTGCTGCGTAACTAAGATATGGATCACTCAATGCAGAACCCACCAAATGTGTTGTATGCGCGGAAACATTTCCTCCTTCATGGTCTGCGTGAATGGTCATATATAAACGCATCAATTCGCGGAAACCATGGTCATTAAAACCCATCATGTGCGCGAGATTTCCGGACCAGTCAAGTAAACCATTTGGCTGAATATGTTCATTATTTTTATATTTCCGCCTGTATATATAAGCTGCAATTCGTGGAAGCCTGGCAATTAATATAATAACATCATCAAAAGTTGGATCCCAATAATCTTTTTTATTCATGCCCGCAGCATACGCTTTGGTAAAATAGCTTTCCGTTTGTAATGCCATCACGCCGGTCACGAACATCGTCATAGGATGCGCCGTCAATGGTAAGGCATCAATCGTTTCAAATACATGACTGGGAACATGGCTGCGTCTTTGAAAGATGGACGTGATGTAAGCGGTATCTTCCGCAGAGGGTAATTCACCAACCAACATTAAATAAAACAAACCTTCCGGCAATGGCTCAGATCCTTTTGCAGATTTAGGTAATTTTTCCCTGAGTTCCGGTATCGTGTAGCCACGGAAACGAATACCTTTTTGAGGATCAAGCAGACTGGTTTCTGTAACCAGGCCGGTCATGCCGCGCATGCCCTGGTAAATTTGGGAGAGTTTTACTTCCCCTATTTTTTTATCACCATGTTCTGCAAGAATTTTTTTGATTTCTTTGATCTCTATTGCAGCTTTCGCTTCAAAACGGTCTTTCAATATGCCCATGTAGTAAGTGTTTTATGAGTTTACCCGGAGGGACCGGGGAATTTCCCCTCTTCAATAAACCCGGTATGTAATGGGTGTAAAGGTAAAAAAAGATGATTGCAAAAAAAAGTCCAATGAAAATAATATAATTTTTTTTTATCCTCTCTTTATAATTCTCTTCAACTTCTTTATCACATGGACATAATTACAGTCCTTTCATCACCTATACATGATGTATCTTTTTTATTTTGCAGCCCTCCGGTATAAAATATAGGCTACCACCATAAAAACAATGTCGGGTATCCAGGCAGCTATTTCAGGGGAAAGGTTTCCTTTAGTAGAAAATATAGTTGAGAAACGGTCCATTAAAATAAATATAGCAGCAATTACAAAACCAAGGGCCAGGTGTGCGCCACTGCCGCCTCGTGCCCTTTTACTCGCGATGATAGCACCGATGAGTGTAAGAATTACTACAGCAAGTGGAGTGGCTAGTCTCCTGTAGCGCTCTATTTTTAAAGCATTTACATTTTCAGAACCACGCAATTCTTCG
>JBDTAN010000197.1:0-3234 GCA_039924585.1 Chitinophagaceae bacterium
ATAGTTATAATCTGCACCAATACTAAAACCACATTCTTTTGCTTTTCCAAACGCCAGGTTTAAACCGGCTCCAGCTTGCGCGATAAAAGTGGCACTATTATCAGCGCCACCAAATTCACCCAAATATTGACGGAAGTTGAGCATATTTACGCCCGCACCGGCAGAAATGTATGGCTGTATAGTTTTACCGTTTCCATCCATTGGTGTAAAAATTCCTTTTGCAATTAATGGACTTATTTCCACTGAATTTGTTACTACCGCAGAAGTGGATTCATGCGAACCGGTCACATAAACTGCCCGTGGATATTTTTGAACAAAATCCTGGTAGCCTGCAGAAATGCCGGCCGCCCATTTGGGATTAATCTGGTACATAAGGTCGCCGGAAAAACCCCTGGCAGAACCGTTGCTGATGAGTTCATTTTTAAAAGATCCTAAAGGAATTCCATAATTATAATTGAGGTGCAATTTCAATTCACCTTCCTTCGCCGGAGCTTGCGCATTTGCAAAACTAGCAAATGCAAAAACCATCATCAGCGGGAAAAATATTTTTGCATATCGTTTCATCGTATTACTTTTTTAGATTTTTTAATTTGTTGATTTCAGGTAAGGAGATTGTGCAAACATGGCATCCACCGCTTCATTGGCAGTCGTGTTGCTAAACACGCCTTCTCCCCTTGCCAGGCCATTCCAGATGAGGTTGATCTCGTGGTTAACTGTTGCATTTTTCAGGTCAAACATGTCAATGGAATAAAGGCCTTCTGTAATTTTATATACTCCATATACATACGGCACATTATATCCGTAACCGCCATAACCCCAATAATAAGGATCCCAATAACCACCATAATAACCCCAATAATCACCATAATCAAATAAACCTGTTGTGGTGTTATACACACGGTTTACGGCAACAGCAATATCCGGTGACTGACTTTTATCCACCAGCAAATAGCCTCTTTGCTGCATCATGTTGGACATAGCACTGATGTATGCAACATCGGAAGCGGATTGTTGTTTAGTCACCGTACCGTTATCTATAACGGCCACAGAATCTGCAATAGAGTAAGTTTTATAATCCTGGAAATTTGCGGAAGAATCGTAGTTGGTGGTATAAATGCGGGATTCTTCGGGTGTTAGGTTTTGCAACGGCTCTTTTGAACAACCTGCCATAAAAAGCAGGGTACCAATTATGCCTGGTACAAGCCAAATTTTGTTTTTCATATCTGTCCTTTTTAATTTAAAATGATCGTTTGTGAGATTAACGCAAATGAGATTGCGAAATGACCGCCGGGTTAAATCCTTAAAGTGGCTTTAAGAAAGCTTTATAGTAAATGACGTATTTATGCCAAAGAATGTTTAAAGAAATAATTTTGAACAATAAGTATTTACAAAAAAAATCCCGGCAATTGCCGGGATCGATGTATAAAAAAATTTAAAGCTTTATTTCTTCATATCATTTTTCATGTCTTTCAACTTAGAGCCTGGCAAATGAATGGAAAAGCCAAGGTTGAAATGAATGTTGTTAGTCGTTGTAGCATTACCAAAACCAACACCAAGATTATATTTCACTAAACCTTCCAGTGCAATATTCTGATTGATGAAATAAGCCAGGCCCGGACCGGCACCTAAACCAAGGCCATTCGTGTTCGTTGATGGATAACCAGTAACTTTTGTATTAGAGCCAGTTATTCCTGCAGTTGCTTCCAGGAAAAAACGTGCTTTACTAGATACCTGTGTGGCTTTATCCGCAGAATATAAACGACCTAAAGCACCAATACCATAAGTAAACTGGCTGTAGCCTTTAGACGTATTAACTCCCAACAAAACCTGGCCACCAAGGGCTATGTTATCTTTTACAAACCAGGCCACTTGCGGTTGTATTGTTAAACCAAAATCCGTGTTTCCTTTCTGTAAATTCAGATCCATGGAAGCGAGTTGTGCGCCAATGATATAGTATCCTTTTTGTGTTTGTGCAAAGGACGACATACCAATAAAAAGCGCCACAGCGATGAGGAAATTTTTCTTTTTCATGACATTTAATTTAATGGGTTAGAAATTTAAATATAAAATTAGAATATATATTAATATAAAAATATTAAATCAGATTTTTTTTGCCTGTTCTACCAAAACAATAACTTTATTTTGAAGTACTTCTACAAAACCTCCCGAAATCGAATAGCTTTCGGCATTATGCTTATCCAGAAAGATTTTCAAGACACCTTTTCCAAGTGCACTTACCAATGGCGCGTGCCTGTTCAATACTTCAAATTGACCGTGAATCCCCGGCAATTGTACGCCGGTAACTTCATCGCTGAAAATTTTACTCCCGGGAGTTAGAATTTCTAAAATCATAGTGTGTTTTTTCCGGTAAAATTTGATTGATTATCCCTGGGCTGCAGCCAGTAATTTTTTACCTTTTTCTATGGCATCTTCAATCGTTCCTACAAGGTTAAATGCTGCTTCAGGATATTCGTCCACTTCACCATCGAGGATCATTGTAAATCCTTTTATGGTATCTTCAATAGAAACAAATATTCCTTTCAATCCGGTAAACTGTTCTGCCACGTGGAAAGGCTGGGAAAGAAAACGCTGTACCCTTCTTGCACGGGAAACCACTAATTTATCTTCATCACTTAATTCATCCATACCAAGAATAGCTATAATATCCTGTAACTCTTTATAGCGCTGTAAAATAAGTTTTACCCTGTTGGCACAATCATAATGTACATCACCCACGATCAATGGTGTCAAAATCCGGCTGGTAGAATCCAGTGGATCCACCGCAGGATAAATACCAATATCAGAAATTTTACGACTCAATACAGTTGTTGCATCCAGGTGGGCAAATGTTGTTGCCGGTGCCGGATCAGTCAGGTCATCCGCAGGTACATACACAGCCTGAACAGAAGTAATTGAACCATTACGGGTAGAAGTAATACGCTCCTGCATCAAACCCATTTCTGTTGCGAGTGTAGGCTGATAACCCACGGCGCTTGGCATCCGGCCCAATAAGGCTGAAACCTCGGAACCTGCCTGTGTGAACCGGAAGATATTATCTACGCAAAACAAGATATCTCTTCCTTTTCCGGTACCATCTCCATCGCGGAAATATTCTGCAATTGTAAGACCGCTTAAAGCCACACGTGCACGTGCGCCGGGCGGCTCATTCATTTGACCAAAAACAAAAGTAGCTTTGGATTCTTTCAGTCCTTCCATATCCACTTTGCTCAAATC
>JBDTAN010000198.1:0-4618 GCA_039924585.1 Chitinophagaceae bacterium
AAATACAGACGCAATGATCGACAAAGATCCAAAAGCCCAGGCTATGCTGGAAATTTGTATGGTTCGTATGCCGAATCAAAATCTCAGCGATGATGATGCGCGTTCTGTGCTGGAATTTATGCGCAAAAATGATGGCGTAAAATAATTCAACGCTTTAAATTCATTGTGTAAAACAAGGCTTCTTTTCAGGAAAAGATGCTTGCTGGCGAATGCTTGCCCAAAATGTTTTGAAATATGCAACTAAAATAAACAATTTTTAAAATTAAAAAACAAGTGCAAATATGAAGAAAAAAATCCTGCCTGTATTATCCTTAGCGGCAGCAGTTATACTGCTTGGTAGTACGGGTTGTAAACCAAAAAATGCGGAAAGTGCTGCATCCGGTGACGCTGCTTCACGTGTATATGTTCCACCCGGAAAATATGATGAATTATACAACTTTGTTTCTGGTGGATTTAGTGGCCAGGTATCTGTTTATGGAATTCCTTCCGGTCGTTTACTTCGGGTAATTCCTACATTTTCTGTTGACCCGGAATCTGGTTATGGTTTTAGTGAAGAAACGAAACCAATGCTCAATACTTCTCATGGACAGGTTCCATGGGACGATCAGCACCACCTCGAATTATCACAAACGAATGGCGAACTGGATGGCCGTTGGTTATTTGCCAATGGAAACAATACGCCGCGGATTGCACGTATTGATTTGAAAACTTTCCGTACGGCAGAAATTTTGGAAATACCAAACAGTGCAGGAAACCACTCATCTCCCTTTATTACCGAAAATACGGAATATGTAGTGGCAGGTACCCGTTTCAGCGTGCCAATGGATAATGATAATGGCGATGTGCCCATTGATACATATAAGAAAAACTTTAAAGGCACAGTAAGCTTTATAAGTGTTGCACCAACAACAGGGGAAATGAAAATTGCATTCCAGCTTTTATTGCCCGGTGTTGACTTTGACCTGAGCCATTCTGGTAAAGGCCCAAGCAGCGGATGGTTTTTCTTTAGCTGTTATAACTCAGAACAAGCTCATACGTTGCTTGAGGTAAATGCTTCCCAGCGCGATAAAGATTTTATCATGGCTGTTAACTGGAAAAAAGCAGAAGAATACGTAAAGCAGGGAAAGGGCCAGGTGCAAACAGTGAAATATGCGCATAATGTTTATAACGATTCTACACATACTGCCACAAGTACAATTGAAACAAAAACACTTGTTCTGGATGTGAAAAATTTCCCGGATATTGTTTACATGATCCCTTGTCCTAAATCACCACATGGTTGTGATGTGGATCCTACGGGTGAATATATTGTTGGGAGTGGAAAGCTTGCAGCATTAATTCCTGTGTACTCATTTGCCAAAATCCAACAGGCTATTGCTAATAAAACTTTTGATGGTGATTATGATGGCATTCCTGTAATTAAATATGAAGCTGCTTTACATGGCGAGGTTAAAAAACCAGGCCTTGGTCCGTTACATACAGAGTTTGATGGTAAAGGAAATGCTTATACAACGATGTTTATTTCTTCAGAGATTGTGAAGTGGAGTTTAAAAGACCTGACTGTTTTAGACAGGCATGCTACTTATTATTCCCCGGGCCATCTGATGATTCCTGGTGGCGATACAAGGAAACCTTATGGAAAATATTTGATCGCTTATAATAAGATTACTAAAGACAGGTATTTGCCCACAGGTCCCGAGCTTTCTCAGAGTGCGCAGTTATTTGATATTAGTGGTGATAAAATGAAACTGCTGGCTGACTATCCAAGCATAGGTGAACCTCACTATGCGCAGGCAATACCAGCAGAAATGATTTCTAAGAACTCTTTGAAAATATTCGATATCAGTAAAAATCAAAATCCATATGTTACCCTTGGAGAAAAAAATGCAAAAGTGGTTCGTACAGGAAACCGGGTGGATGTATATATGACCATGATCCGCTCCCACCTGAATCCTGATAATATTGAAGGCGTAAAAGTAGGTGATGAAGTGTACTTCCATCTTACAAACCTTGAACAGGATTGGGATGTACCACATGGCTTTGCCATAAAAGGAGCGAACACTGCTGAATTATTAGTTTTGCCAGGTGAAACTCAAACGCTGAAATGGATACCAACAGAATCTTCAATGTATCCATTTTATTGTACAGATTTTTGCAGTGCTTTACACCAGGAAATGCAGGGATACCTAAGAGTTTCTCCACGCGGTTCTAATGTGCCTATATCATTCAGTATGGGGAAAAACGCTGATGCATCAGATTCAACCCTTACAAAAAGTACAAAATAAAATTTTAAGAGACAGGCTTCGGCCTGTTTCTTTCCACTAAAACTATTCTAAAATTATTATTATGAAATACATAAAAAGGTTTTTAGCCGTTCTCATTTTCCCTGTGCTTTTTTCCTGTAACCAGGCAGCAGATACTACAACTGATTCCACTACAACTGATGCATCTGCTCAGCCGTCAGGTGGCCAGGAAAATGTACAAGATGATGTATCACAAAAAGATGTGGTAAAAGTAGCTATGGGTTCAAAAGATCATACAACACTTGTGGCTGCTTTGAAGCAGGCCGATCTCGTAACTTCTCTTTCAAATGCAGGCCCGTTTACTGTATTTGCTCCAACAAATGAAGCGTTCAATAAATTGCCCGCAGGTACAGTGGATGGATTAATGAAAAATGATAAAAAAGCAGACCTGCAAAATATCTTACAATACCATGTATTTATGTCCGCATTACCTCCTGAAGCTTTGACCGATGGACGTGTATTGGGAATGGTAAATGGCGATAACGTAACTGTAACAGTGAAAGATGGTAAAACAATGCTGAATAATTCAGCAACAGTTATCACTTCTATTCCCGCTTCCAATGGGATTATCTATGTGATTGACGGAGTATTGTTGCCTCCTTCCAAATAGTTTTTTTAAAACTTGTTTCCGGGGACCTTTTCAAAATACCGGTACTTGTAGGCTTATTATATTAAAATCCAATATTCTTTTATCCAATCTTAAAAAAGATAAAATGCAGCATACACATATTCACTTCAACATCTTATCAAAGATTCTTATTTTCCTTTGCGGCATTTTATTAATTGTAGTTTTATTTGTACCGCTTTGGCAAATACAATTAAATGCGCCCCAATATCCTGAAGGACTCGTATTAAAATTATATCCCAATGAAATTAGCGGAAACGTAGATATCATCAATGGTTTAAACCATTATATCGGTATGAAGACTTTACATACGGAAGATTTTTTCGAGTTTAAGATTCTTCCCTATATCATTGTTTTTTTTGCAGTTATTTGTTTTCTAGTTGTTTTTTTAAACAAACGTAAATGGTTGCTTTTACTTTTTATTTTATTTGTTGTATTTGGCATAATTGCTATGGTTGATTTTTGGAGATGGGAATATGACTATGGCCACAATTTAAATCCTGATGCAGACATCATTGTTCCCGGAATGGCCTACCAGCCACCATTGATCGGGTATAAACAATTATTAAATTTTGGTGCATATTCCATTCCTGATATTGGTGGTTTTATTTTTATTGGTGTTGGTTTACTTTTATTGATCGTTTTATTTTTTGCCTATTTTGAAAGAAAAAAACCGAAAATGCATGGAGCTGTTGTCGCTTCAACCATCGCAATACTGTTTTTTTTTACTTCCTGTAATTCACAACCACAGCCATTTAGAATGGGCGAAGATGCCTGTAGTTATTGTAAGATGACAATTTCTGACAAACGTTTTGGTGCCGAACTGATCAGCCAAAAAGGGAAAGTATTTAAATTTGATGATACGCATTGTATCCAGGCTTTTCAAAAAGAAAATCAAATACCTGCGAATGATGTTAAAGAAATTTATCTTGTCAATTTTGAAGAACCGCATAATTTTATTCCTGCGCAAAAAGCTTTTATTTTGTACAGCAAGGATTTGAAAACACCGATGGGTGGTCATGCGGCGGCGTTTATAAGTGCTGCTGCGCTGCAAAATGAAATACAGCCATTAAATGGTAAAAGGACTACCTGGGATTCATTACCAATGATGCAATAATGATTAAAAAGTATATTCTTTATTTCCTCACTTTTATCCTGCTTTTCAATGCGGCCTCAGATGCCCGGGTATTGGAAGTGGGGAAAAATAAACCTGTGCAGTCTATCGCCCAGGCGCTTCAAATGGCTTTGAACGGTGATTCGATTTTGGTATATCCCGGCTTATATAAAGAGCATGATCTAATTATTAATAAATCCATTTACCTGAAGGGAATTGGATATCCTGTTGTTGACGGTGAAAATAAATATGGCATTTTTATTGTCCGGGCAAATCATGCAGTGATTGATGGATTTAAAGTACAGCATTCCGGCCGTTCTGAGACTACAGATATTGCCGGTATCATGTTGGAAAATTGTTATGGAGTATCTGTTTTGAATAATATTTTAGATGATACAAATTTTGGCATCTATTCTCAACATGTGTCTAATTGCACCATTAAAAATAACCGTATCACGGCTTATGGAAAAGATGAAGTGCAAAGCGGAAATGGTATACATGCCTGGCGTTCTGACAGTTTATTGATCATCGGTAATACGATCACCGGCCACAGGGATGGTCTATATTTTGAGTTCG
>JBDTAN010000199.1:0-2841 GCA_039924585.1 Chitinophagaceae bacterium
GGTGAAAGATAATTTTTCTTTCCGCAAAAAACATGAACCACTTTCAGGTTAATTAATATTTTGAAGTGTTAAGTGAACCAGGAATACCAGGAATTCTGAAGTTAAAAATATTTCTACTGTTTCAACAACAAAACAGAATGGGTTAAATTGTTGTTTTGAATAATAAGATAATAATAGCCATTTCTCAAATCTGCAATATTCCACGAAAAAGAATCATTCGTTGTGGTTGTTTTCTTTAAAACATTTCCCGTTCTGTCTGTTATGATTAATTGCGTGGGCATATTTTTTTGAAGTCCGGTTACCTGGACCAGTGTGGTAGCAGGATTTGGAAAGACTTTTATGGGGTCTGTTTTTGCAAGTTGTTTTGTTGATACAATAATTCCAGGCTTGTCGCCCAGGTATCTTGTAATAACGGGAACATTAGCTCTATTATATTCATCACTTGCAAACCCGGCTGCAATAATTTTTCCATCCGGTTGCAATAAAACTTTCTGAACACTTGCTCTTTTCTTCATATCAAAAAGTGTTGTAAGTTTTCCATTATGATTAAAACTGCTATCCAACAATCCTGCTTGACTAATTCGTGCCAGAATATAAAATTCATTTTGATATAAGAAATCATCACTATACCCTGCTGCAATTATTTTTCCATCCGGTTGTATAACGAGTGAAGCCAGGCTTTCATCATATCCAAAATCTATAATGCTTAAACCGTTTTTTCCGAAAGATGAATCAATAATACCTGTGGAAGTAAATCGTATAATTGTAAAATCATTATCGGTCAGATGATTATATGCAGCAGCTCCAATAATAATTTTACCGTCTGCCTGTACGATCATGCAATTTACAAAATGAGGATACGTATCAAGTGAATGTGTTATAACTTTTCCATTTTTTCCAAACTCTGCATCAAGTTCACCGGAGACCGTCAGTTTTACAATGGCATATTCTGCATGACCTGTTTGTTTAGCCACGCTGGTACCAACTAAAATTATTTTGCCATCGGGGCATAATGCCATCCCACCAACTTCGGAGGAGTAAGCAAGATAAAGAATCCTTTGGCCACTATTGTAAAAAGAAGAATCTGGTTGCCCATTCTTTTTAAAACGGGCAACGAACATCGCACTATTAAAACCTGCCACTTCTTGCGATTGCAGTGATCCCGCCACGAGTATTTTCCCATCAGGTTGTAAAACCACTTCTGTCGCATATAAATTACTTTTCCTTATTTTTATGTAAGCTATGCCACTATTCCCAAATGAATAATCGAGTTTCCCATCTTTATTATAACGGATGAGTATTAACTTTATATAATTGCGAATACTGTCATAATAATGATACTCACCGGCATAACCTACTGCCACAATTTTGCCATCATTTTGTATGGCCATTGATCTTATCACAGCTTCCCGATCCCCAACCCTTGTATATATAAAGCCTGAATCTCCAAAAGTTTTATCATAACTCCCATCCGGGTTACAGCGAAACAACATGGTCTTTGTAAATGCTCCATGCAAATCACTAAAATACATACTGCCGCAGGAGATAATTTTCCCATCTGGTTGTAAGGCTGATGTGTAAAATTTTCCACCTAACCTAATATCAATTCGCACAATTCCGTCATTCCCAAAAGTAGGATCAGGCGTGCCCGCCTGTGCATGTAATCCCGAATAAAAGAAACATGCGGCAATTATTAAAATGTATATTTTTTTCATAGTGCTGAGTTTAGGACAACAAGTTATCAAATTTTATATTATTTCTACGCAATGTTTTCTCGGCGTGACGCAGCATTTTGTTTTAATTTTAATTTCCTTATTGCGCATTGACTTCCAAACTTTGTCTTGCCCATCGAAAAATATTGCGGTGAAAGATAATTTTTCTTTCCGCAAAAAACATGAACCACTTTCAGATTAATTAATATTTTGAAGTGTTAAGTGAACCAGGAATACCAGGAATTCTGAAATTTTCAGAAAAAATATTTCTACTGTTTCAACAACAAAACAGAATGGGTTAAATTGTTGTTTTGAATAATAAGATAATAATAGCCATTTCTCAAATCTGCAATATTCCACGAAAAAGAATCATTCGTTGTAGTTGTTTTCTTTAAAACATTTCCCGTTCTGTCTGTTATGATTAATTGCGTGGGCATATTTTTTTGAAGGCCGGTTACCTGAACCAGTGTAGTAGCAGGATTTGGAAAGACTTTTATGGGGTCTGTTTTTGCAGGTTGTTTTGCTGTTACAATAATTCCAGGCTTGTCGCCCAGGTATCTTGTAATAACCGGAGCTCTATATCCATAATTTTTATTTGCGAACCCCGCTGCAATTATTTTTCCATCCGGTTGCAATAAAACCTTCTGAGCACTTGCTTTATCCTTCATATCAAAAAGTGTTGTGATTTTACCGTTTTGATTAAAACTGCTATCCAACAATCCTGATTGGTTAATTCGTGCTAGTACATAAAATTCTTTTTCATGCCAGAAATCATTACTATATCCCGCTACAATTATTTTTCCATCCGGTTGAATAACGAGGGAAGCCAGGCTTTCATCATATCCAAAATCTATAATGCTTAAACCGTTTTTTCCAAAACTTGAATCAATGATGCCTGCTGAAGTAAATCGTGTGATTGTAAAATCATTATAGGTCAGATTATTAGAAGCATCACCACCTATAACAATTTTTCCATCTTCCTGTAAAACCATGCAATTTACAAAATGTGTATACGTGTCAGGTAAAAGTGTAATGACTCTACCATTTTTTCCAAACCCCGCGTCAAGTTCACCGGAAGCCGTCAGTTTTACAATGGCATAATGTTCTGAATTATCAGATTGTTTAGGAG
>JBDTAN010000200.1:0-2917 GCA_039924585.1 Chitinophagaceae bacterium
TCATACGCAGGTAATTATTATCCTCAGGATTGATATAATTATCTGTATTTACCTGGTTGTTACCGGGAGAATAATACACGTCGTCCGGGGTTTGACCGGCGCGATAGGTAGAGCAGCCTGTAAATAAAAAAGCTGCAATGATGATGAGAAAAAGATTTTTGTACATTATAATGAGATTATGGTGATAAAAAATGAAGTAACTACATTTGCCCTTTTCCGGGCAATTTTTTAATTGTCATAAAGATATAAAAATTACCTGGAAAATATTTTTTAATCTTGTTAACTATATTACAAAACTAACGCTTGTTTGGGGTAAAAATTATATATAAAAATTATTTATGGCAAAAGAGATAACTTCCAGGAAAGACGATTATTCGCAATGGTATAATGATATTGTTTTAAAAGCAGGCCTGGCGGATTACAGCGCTGTTCGCGGATGCATGATCATAAAACCTTATGGCTATGCAATTTGGGAAAAAATGCAACAACAATTGGATAAAATGTTTAAAGATACGGGACATGTAAATGCCTATTTTCCTTTATTCATTCCTAAAAGTTTTTTAAGCCGCGAAGCCGCACACGTGGAAGGTTTTGCCAAAGAATGCGCAGTAGTCACTCATTACCGCCTAAAAAATGATGAATCTGGTAAAGGAATTATTGTTGACCCGGATGCAAAACTGGAAGAAGAATTAATCATAAGACCGACTTCTGAAACAATCATCTGGAGCACCTATAAGACATGGATACAATCCTATCGCGATTTGCCTTTGCTCATCAATCAATGGGCAAATGTGGTTCGCTGGGAAATGCGTACACGTTTGTTTTTGCGTACAACGGAATTTCTATGGCAGGAAGGTCACACAGCACATGCCACACAACAGGAAGCTGAAAATGAAACCATTCAAATGCTGAATGTATATGCAGATTTTGCTGAAAATTTTATGGCAATGCCGGTGATCAAAGGCGTTAAAACTGCGAATGAACGTTTTGCCGGCGCAGTAGAAACCTATTGTATAGAAGCGCTCATGCAGGATGGCAAAGCTTTACAGGCAGGGACTTCCCATTTCCTGGGACAAAATTTTGCTAAAGCATTTGATGTAAAATTTAGTGATAAAGAAAATAAATTGGATTATGTATGGGCAACGAGCTGGGGCGTAAGCACACGGCTTATTGGCGCACTGGTAATGGCACATAGTGATGATGATGGTTTGATTTTACCACCAAGTCTCGCACCTATACAAGTTGTTATTATTCCTATTTATAAAAATGAGGAACAAAAAAAACTAATCAGCGATAAAGTGGCCACAATTATTTCAGCATTGAAAGCTTTAAATATTTCTATAAAATATGATGATGCCGAACATACAAGGCCGGGCTGGAAATTTGCAGAATATGAAATGAAAGGTGTACCAGTACGTATAGCTATTGGAGCACGTGATATTGAAAATAATACCGTGGAATTAGTACGTCGTGATACACGTGAAAAAACAAATGTGTCTTTAGAAGGTATTGATCAATATATTAATAATCTACTTGAAGAAATTCAACAATCTATTTTCAACAAAGCAAAGAAATTCCAGAATGAAAATATAATAGCGGTTAATACTTTTGAGGAATTCACAGAAGCACTCGATAACCGGGGCGGTTTTATTTCCGCGCATTGGGATGGCAGTTCAGAAACCGAAGAAAAAATTAAAGAGTTGACCAAAGCAACTATACGTTGTATTCCTTTAGATAATAAACAAGAGGCAGGGAAATGTATTCTTACTGGAAACCCTTCCAGCCAAAGGGTTTTATTTGCCCGGGCCTATTAAACTTTTGATTGAAATTTCGCCATGCGAAAAAAGTGTGCATTTTTTTGGGTGAAAAATGTTGATGGAATGTTTTTTTATTTCAGCCGGAAACTGTAGTTTTCAAAATATTTTTTCACTTTAAACCATCATTTATGGACCAAACTACTCAGGGTTATGCTCCACAGCAACCATTACAACCAGGATTATTACCGCCAAAAAACTGGCTGGTAGAATCAATTTTAGTAACACTTTTTTGTTGCCTGCCTTTTGGTATCGCAGGTATTATTTTTGCCACACAGGTAAATACCAAGTTCCAGGTGGGTGACCATGCCGGCGCATTACAAGCTTCGCAAGATGCAGCAAAATGGACAAAGATTGGTTTCTTTGTTGGCATAGCTGTTATTGTACTTTACATTTTAGCAGTATTTGCATTTGGACTTACAGCATTCTGGTCAACTCGCGGTATGATGAACCAAAATTTTTAATACTGTTTTGCATGATCATTCAACGGCAAAATTATTTGCCTGTAATTTTAAAAAGTATAGCGGTATTAGCAGTAATAGCGCTATACACTTTTTTTGATGCCAGGAGCCCGGGATCATTTTTCCCACAATGTCCTTTTCATGTACTTACCGGTTTATATTGCCCTGGATGCGGCTCACAGCGGGCTTTATCAGCATTATTACATGGGCATTTCATAGACGGTATGCATGACAACTTTTTAGCAATGCTTAGCCTGCCAGTTTTAGTTTTTTCCGCCTCAGTATATTCACTGAATTTTTTCAGGGAGAAAAAATTAAAGCAATCTATATTTTATAAAACCTGGTTTGTCTGGTTGGTGCTCGCCTCCGTAATCATATTTACAATACTGAGAAATATTCCTGTATTTCCTTTTTCAATGTTAGCGCCACTTCAATAAACTAAAGTTTGGAAGCGAGGTAATTATAATCCTGAATTATGGTATATAAAAATTGAATAGGAGCGTCGTGTTTATTATGAATATTCAAAACCTTTTCTATTTTTCGCATCGTATCAAAAACGATCATCGTATTGGAATATCGATGCGCATTAATAAGCACTTCTTTTACAAGCTGAATATCTTTATCAGATAAATTGATCACTTC
>JBDTAN010000201.1:0-2629 GCA_039924585.1 Chitinophagaceae bacterium
AAAGAGATTCTTCAATATTTACTAAATAAAAATTATCGCATTCACCTCGTGACAAATGGCTTTGATCAGATTCAAAATGAAAAATTGAAGAGTAGTGAACTGAATCATTTTTTTGAAGCCGTCATCACGGCAGAAGCTTCTAACAGTTTAAAACCACATGCAGAAATTTTTGAATTTGCATTGCAAAAAACAGGTGCTAAAAAAATGCATAGCATCATGCTGGGTGATAACCCGGAAGCGGATATTAAAGGCGCCATGAATGCAGGCCTTGATGCGGTTTTTGTGAATCACCTGAAAATACAAACTACAGTAAAGCCCACTTTTACAGTACATCATTTAAAAGAACTGGAACTTATTTTTTAAAATAAAATTATGTCTGAAAATATAAACCGTGTAACCGGTACCAAAGAAGAACAATATAGCGCATTGATTCCGCAAATCAAAGCCCTGATTGAGGGAGAGCCGGACCTCATTGCAAACTTGGCAAATATTACAGCCGCATTGAAAGAACAATTCCAATGGTTTTGGACAGGTTTTTATTTGGTAAAAAATGATGAATTGGTATTAGGGCCTTTCCAGGGACCGGTAGCATGCACCCGGATAAAAAAGGGAAGAGGTGTTTGCGGGAAAGCCTGGGAAGATGCAAAAACATTAATTGTACCGGATGTATCAAAATTTCCAGGGCATATTGCATGCAGCTCATTTTCAAAATCAGAAATTGTTTTACCTATATTTAAAGAAAAAAATGTGTGCGCAGTTTTGGATATAGACCATGACCTGGAGAATTATTTTGATGCAACTGATCAAAAATATTTAGAAAAAATTATTGCTTTGATTGAATGTTGATTTATGAAAATTCAAATTAAAAAAGTAGATGATCCCGCGCTCATGCAAATGATCAGCGAGCTTTCTGTAAAGACTTTCTATGAAACCTATGCGCTTTTCAATACCGTGAAGAACATGCAGGATTATACAAGTACTTATTTTTCACCTGCACGTTTGCTGGAGGAATTTAATACACCCAACAATTTTCTTTTTTTAGTGTATGTGAATGACGAAGTCGCCGGCTACTTTAAAATACAGAAAAATTATACTGAAACTGTCGGGAAAGATTTACGTCAGCTAGAATTGCAACGTTTATATATTCTAAAAGAATTCCAGCAACAAAAGCTTGGATTTTACAGCATGAAATACTGCATCGAAGAAGCGGCAGTGAATGGCTTCGAAGTACTGTGGCTGGGGGTTTGGGAAAAAAATGAAAAGGCGCTCCGGTTTTATAAAAAGATGGGTTTTGAAACTTTCGGGGAGCATACATTTGCATTGGGCGATGATTCCCAGAAAGATTTTTTAATGAAATTGTACATTAAAAATTATAAATTGCCCTTATTAAATAATCAGCAAAATGAAAAAAAGTAAAAAAATTATCCAGACTATTTTAATTATCCTGCTTATTGCTTTTATTGTGATCCAATTTTTCCGCCCGGAAAAAAATATCTCTACAACTATTTCTGCCAGCGACATAACAAAAGTGTATCCAGTACCGGAAAATGTACAGCAAATTTTGACAAGAAGCTGTTATGATTGCCATTCCAATAATACACATTATCCCTGGTATGCCGAAGTGCAGCCTTCAGCATGGTATTTGGCGAATCATATAAAAGATGGGAAAGATGAAATCAACTTTAACGAGTTTGGTACGTACAGAATTGCACGCCAAAATAAAAAAATGAAGGAATGTATCAAACAAATAAAAGATGGTGATATGCCTATTGAAGCTTATACATTGATACACCGGGATGCAAAACTGTCCGATGCCGATAAGCAAACTGTTATCAGTTGGTGTGAATCCATTCAAAAAACATTGCAGGAGAAATATCCGCCGGATAGTTTGGTCATTAAGCGGCAACAATAAATTATTTTAAAAAATTTCGATGCTCATTATCAAAGCCGCATATTTAATTTCTAACCCTGATGTAAAAAACTGCCCTGCTCCAGACCGTCCTGAATATGCATTTATTGGCCGTAGTAATGTGGGCAAATCGTCTTTAATCAATATGCTTTGCGGGAAACAGAAACTGGCTAAAACTTCAGGCACACCAGGTAAAACACAACTCATCAATCATTTTGAAATTGAAAGTAAAGCAGGAGAAAAAAAACCACTTTTAAAATGGTATCTCGCAGACCTGCCGGGCTATGGGTATGCAAAAGTTGCGCAAAGTAAACGCAGTACCTGGGAGTTAATGATCCGCGATTATTTGTTGAAAAGAACGAATTTATTACAGGTGTTCGCATTGATTGACAGCCGTCATCCGCCACAAAAAATTGATTTAGAATTTTTAGATAACCTGGCAAATGCACAAATCCCTTTTTCGCTGGTTTTTACAAAATCCGATAAAGAAAAACCAGCAGTTGTAAAACGTAATATGCAGGCTTTCTTGGATGCGTTACTTGAAAAATGGCAATTTTTGCCGCAGGCATTTGTGACGAGTGCTATAAAACATACAGGAAAGGACGAAATCTTAGAGCTGATTAATAATTTAAACAAATCCTTTATTGAAAACCGCACCTAATTTTTTTCTTACATTAAATATCTTTCCCCTGTAATTGCCATTATTACTGTTTTACAGCC
>JBDTAN010000202.1:0-7511 GCA_039924585.1 Chitinophagaceae bacterium
GATATAATTTTTCTACTAAGGTTAGTTATGCGTGTGAAATAGTTTAAAAAACACTAATAGAGCTTCTTGTTTATTAATTCTTCAAACCTCCGTGTAACAAAGGAAATTACACAGAGTTACACGGAGAACCGCGGAGTTACACAGAGGAAAGCCAAAGAAGGAAAAGAACAAAAAAGTTTAAGAGATCTCCGTGATTTTCTTATAAAAAAAATGCACAGGATAAAGCAAGAAAATCAAAAAAGAGAAAACAAAAAATCTCCGTCGGCCTGCGTGTTTATTTGTGGTATCTCTGTAATAAAAGAGTTATATAGTGTAAGGCCAGAAAACCATAAAACAAAATAGCAAAAATCTCCGTGACCCTCCGTGGTTCTCCGTGCCCTCCGTGTAACAAAAAAAAGACAATAAAAAAAAGAGCAAACAAATTTTACAATGTTTACTCTCTTAAAGTCGGGAAGACAGGATTCGAACCTGCGACCCCCTGGTCCCAAACCAGGTGCGCTACCGGCCTGCGCCACTTCCCGATTTTTTCCTGAAATGTTTTATTACAGGGTTGCAAAAGTAAGGGATTGATGATGAATAAATAGCCTCCTCAAAAAATTATTTTTTTCTTCTTCCAAAAAAATGCGGATTAACTTTTATTTGCATCGTATTTGATTTGATAGAAATATTTTTGAGCAAAATCAAATTGAAAAACAACCCACATACATGGAAGAAAAATTAGCGCCTGGCGCACCAGGAATCCCCCCCAAATGGACTTCCAGCGCGAAAACAGGAATTGGAAAATCAATCAATGCAGCTTCAGAAGTCATTTTCACTTTGAGTCATGGAATCTTAAATGAAGTGTATTTTCCCCGGGAAGATACTGCCTGCATACGCGATATGGAAATGATCGTCACAGATGGAGTTGAACTTTTTTCAGAAGAAAAAAGAGCAACGAATACAAAAACAAAAATGATAAAGGAAGGTATTCCTGCCTATCATATTATCAATACCTGCAAAGAAAAAAAGTTTCAAATAGAAAAATTTATCGTTGCAGATCCTTTGCGGGATACAGTTTTGCAGAAGATCATTTTTAAAACTTTGGATAAACCGGAAAATCCCTTCCAGCTTTTTGCATTGCTTGCTCCGCACCTCAATAATTATGGTAGCGATAATACGGGATGGGCTGGCGAATATAAAGGCGTGCAAGTTTTATATGCGCAACGGGATGGAACATGCCTCGCAATGATATGCTCTACGGGATGGAAAAAAAGATCAGTAGGTTATGTGGGTACTTCAGATGGCTGGCAGGATTTGAATACACATAAAAAAATGGAATGGGAATACACTAAGGCGGAAACTGGAAACATTGCGTTGACGGGAGAAATCGATTTGTCAATCTCAAACACATGTACGATTGCCATTGGTTTTGGCCGAAGTCCATCAGAAGCGGCACACCAGGCGAGAGCAAGTTTGTTGGAAGGTTTTGATGCCATTCAAAAAGAATATATTCATGAGTGGATGGAATGGCATAAGTCCTTGGCGAATGTAAAAATGAATAAATTGTCTTCGGGTAAAAAATTCCGTGCAAGTGCAACAGTGCTGAAAATAAATATGGCGAAAAGCTTTGCCGGCGGCATTGTCGCAAGCATGTCCATTCCCTGGGGGCAAAGCAAAGGAGATGATGATATGGGCGGCTATCACCTCGTTTGGCCACGCGATCTTGTTGAAAGCGCCGGTGGTTTTTTAGCATTACATGCACATAAAGATGCAATGAATATTATCAATTATCTCATGGCAACTCAACAGGCAGATGGAAGCTGGCCTCAAAATATGTGGCTGGATGGAATGCCATACTGGAAATCTATGCAGATGGACCAGGTAGCGCTTCCTGTTTTATTGGTGGAAACCTGTCATCAAATGGTGGCCTTTGATAAAAACCGCATGAAAAGATATTGGGAACATGTAAAAAATGCAATTGGTTTTATCATTAATAATGGGCCTTATACACAGCAGGACAGGTGGGAAGAAGAATCCGGTTATTCTGCATTTACGATTGCAACGCAAATTGCTGCATTACTTGCAGCAGCAAATCTTGCAGGCGAATTAGAAGAAAATGATATTGCCGGTTACTGTCGTGAAAAAGCAGATAACTGGAATGATAGAATTGAAGAATGGACCTATGTAGAGAATAATGAATTTGCAAAAAACATGGGCGTTGATGGTTATTATATCCGCATCAACCCGGAGAATATTCCTGCGAATGAATTAGGGAATAAAACCATTGCTTTAAAAAATCACCGGGAAGATAATGGTACAATAAAAGTAACAGAACTGATCAGCACGGATGCATTGGCATTGGTACGTTTCGGTTTACGCGAACCGGATGATCCGCGCATACTCAACACCATAACTGTTATTGATAAAATGTTGAAATTGGACACACCTTCCGGGCCATGCTGGCACCGATATAATGAAGATGGATATGGTGAAGATGAACAAGGTGATGATTTCCCTTCCAATGGAAATGGAAAAGGCAGAGCGTGGCCATTGCTCACAGGAGAAAGAGGGCATTATGAAGTGGCCGCGGGTAATTATAAAAAAGCTGCTGAAATGCTTATTGCTATGGAATCTTTTTCAAATAATGATATGATCCCAGAACAAATCTGGGATGCAGAAGATATTCCGGGAAAAGAATTATTTTTTGCAAAACACACAGGGTCTGCCATGCCATTGACATGGGCGCATGCAGAATATTTAAAACTGGCAAGTTCTATTAAATCAAAAAAGATTTTTGATATGCCGGTGCATACTAAAAAAAGGTATTTAGAAAATAAGACAACATCAAAAATTTCGATATGGCGTTTTAATGACCGGCTGAAAAAAATACCTTTGTCAAAAACATTGCGCATTGAAATTTTATTGCCTGCAGTTATTTACTGGAGCACAGATAACTGGGTAAACACGCAACATAAAGAAACAAAAAACATTGGCCTGCCATTTTATTTCAGTGATTTTGAAATACCTGGTGATGTTACAAAATTTGCTTTTACTTTCTTTTGGAAAGATGCGAATAAATGGGAAGGTGAAAATTTTGAAGTTGACGTTGAATAATTTTCAAATAAAAATAATCAAAATATTATCTCTTTAAAAGATTCATTATTTTGTTTAAATAAAATTGCCCCCGCGAATAAACGGGGGCAATTTTTTATAAAAATAATTTGAATTTTAAATCACGACCAATCCATCCGCATCAATACTAATCTCTGTTTTGGGTTCAGTAATTTTTTTAATTTCATCAGCGGATTTTCCGGCATCTTCTGCATAGTGACGCAACATTTCCACGGAAGTCGTTTTTTGTTCAGCAATACCATGAATGATAATTTCCTGGCCATTAATTGCCAGTGGAACCAAAAATGCATGGTCCTTCATTTTGATCATCATACTGCCATCGGCAGATTTTATTTTTAACCAGCAACCTTCACGTGTACATACATCCACTACAATTCCTTTTACAGTAACCTCCATTTTTTTATCATCCGTTTTTGACTGGATTGCGGTTGTCATTTGTTCAACAGTCATTGGATCTTTTGCTGAAAAGTTGGCTCCAAAAGTTGCACCGCTTACAGCTGGAACATTGGGTGGTTGTGCAATTCCGGCCAGTGTGAAAAAACAGGCGGCAACAAAAAGATGAATTTTTTTCATGATTATAATTTTAAATAGTTAGATCAATTTTTCTACCTGCATGTAACTTAATTCCACCGGTGTAGAGCGGCCAAAAATTTTCACGGTTACTTTTAATTTCTTTTTTTCTTCATTCACTTCTTCAATCGTACCATTGAAATCATTGAACGGACCTTCTATGATCTTGATGGTTTCACCCACAATAAACGGTTCACTCATGCTGCCATCCATGTCGTTCATCTCATCCACTTTGCCCAGCATTTTATTTACTTCGGCTTTGCGCAATGAAATGATATTTCCCTTAGAACCCTTACCATCAGTGAGAAAGTGCATGATATTGCTGATGTTGCTGATATGCTGAATGATGTCGTCCGTTAATTTACCGTTTGCCACTTCCAGCATAACATAACCGGGAAAATAGTTTTTTTCGCGCATTACTTTTTTTCCATTCTGCACTTTATACACTTTTTCCATTGGCAGGAAAACCTGTTTTATGATCTCTGCCCAGCCGCTACGCAAAATATCTTTGTCGAGGTATTCTTTTATCTTTCTTTCCTTTCCACTCACCACGCGCAGGACGTACCATTTGGAATCGGATTGTTGTTCAATTATTTCTTCTTCCATTTTTTTAACTCTTAAAGAATGAATAAACCAATTTCATTATTTGATTACTGGCGAAATCCATCACAGATACAGCCGCAGTAATCAAAACAGTTGCCAGCAACACGATGGCTGTGGATTGCTGAAGTTCTGACCAGGTTGGCCAGGTCACTTTATCCGCCATTTCATGATAACTATCCTTTGCATATTTCAATACCTTATTCATACAATTTGATTTTAATTGTTCAAAAAAATTAAGCACGGGTACCTGGATTCGAACCAAGATCGAAGGTTTTGGAGACCTCTATTCTGCCGTTGAACTATACCCGTAAAACCGTTTTTTTTAAAGTCATTTTTATACAAATCCGGTATAAAAAATGTTGCGCTTTAAAAGCTAAAAGCTATTCCGGTGGTACCGAAACAGCTTTTAGTATTGTTGCAAATATACATTTATTTCTATTGCAAAAGGCAATTAATCCGATGACTGCCTATTTTAAAATCTCCGTAACCTGTCCTGCACCAACTGTGCGTCCACCTTCCCTGATCGCGAATTTCAAACCTTTTTCCATTGCGATGGGTTGGATGAGTTTTACAGTAAGGCTTACATTATCACCCGGCATAACCATTTCAGTTCCTTCAGGTAAAGTTACTTCACCAGTAACGTCTGTTGTACGGAAATAAAACTGCGGGCGATATTTATTGAAGAATGGCGTGTGACGACCACCCTCATCTTTGCTCAAAACATACACTTCGCATTTGAATTCTGTATGCGGCGTAATGCTTTTTGGAGCACAGATTACCATACCACGGCGGATATCTTTTTTCTCAATACCTCTTAATAAAAGACCTGCGTTATCGCCGGCTTCACCGCGATCGAGTAATTTTTTAAACATTTCAACACCTGTAACTACGGAGCTTAATGGAGCATCCATCAAACCAACGATTTCTACAGCTTCACCTACTTTAATTATACCGCGCTCGATACGTCCGGTTGCTACTGTTCCGCGGCCTGTGATAGAAAATACATCTTCCACAGACATCAGGAATGGCATATCAATCGGGCGTGGAGGCAATGGAATATAAGAGTCAACTGCATCCATTAATTCATCCACTTTTGCTACCCATTTTTCTTCGCCAGCCAAAGCGCCGGTTGCAGAACCCTGGATGATTGGTGTGTTATCACCATCAAAACCATTTTTAGAAAGCAATTCACGGATTTCCATTTCTACCAGTTCCAGCAATTCAGGATCATCTACGAGGTCCACTTTATTCATGAAAACTACGATGCTTGGTACACCAACCTGGCGGGCAAGCAAAATGTGTTCACGGGTTTGTGGCATAGGTCCGTCTGTTGCAGCAACTACGAGAATTGCGCCATCCATCTGAGCCGCACCTGTGATCATGTTTTTTACATAGTCAGCGTGGCCGGGACAGTCAACGTGCGCATAGTGGCGGTTGGCAGTCTGGTATTCTACGTGTGCAGTGTTAATGGTGATACCACGCTCCTTTTCTTCAGGTGCGCCATCAATATCATCATATTTGCGGGCAACGTTACCCATTCCTTTTTTTGCAAGGATTTCAGTAATTGCCGCTGTCAATGTGGTTTTACCATGGTCAACGTGGCCGATGGTGCCTACGTTTACGTGGGGTTTTTCCCTTTTAAAGGTCTCTTTAGACATCTTTATCGTTTTTATTGTGTTTATAATCGCAGTCAACAGACCTTTGTCCATTGACCATAGTTTCCAAAAAAATTAAAATCCATACAGGTAATTTTATTTACCTGCAATATATTAGAGCCGTTGATCTCTACTTCTTACTTCTGTAGAGACGACCTCTTCCAGTAATGAGCCGTTGATGAGAATTGAACTCACGACCTCTTCCTTACCAAGGAAGTGCTCTACCCCTGAGCTACAACGGCAGAACTCACGACCTTCCCGACCCATCGGGATGCTCTACCCCTGAGCTACAACGGCATATTTAAGATACAGTGATAAACTCAGTTGTGAATTAATTCTACTTTAAATAAAAGAACTTGTCGAACTCCCGACCTTTCCGATCCATCGGGATGCTCTACCCCTGAGCTACAACGGCATACTTTAGATGCAGCGGCATACTCAGTTGTATCACTGAGAGCGGGAGACCAGGCTCGAACTGGCCACCTATAGCTTGGAAGGCTATCGCTCTACCAAATGAGCTACTCCCGCTTTTTAAAAGAACTGTGGGCAGAGCAGGGTTCGAACCTGCGTACTCGTGAGAGAACAGATTTACAGTCTGTCGCCTTTAACCACTCGGCCATCTGCCCTTATCACTAATTTCTTATCAACCATTTGGACTTGAGCCACTTGTCGGGATCGAACCAACGACCTACTGATTACAAATCAGTTGCTCTACCAGCTGAGCTAAAGTGGCTTTTATTACATTATCACCTTCTCAACCAACGACCTTCCCGAGACATCGGGATGCTCTACCAGCTGAGCTAAACTGGCATAAAATATCTTTTAAAGAATCTATATAATTTCTATTTAAAAATATCAAAACCTGGTTGCACAAAAGAACTGCCCTTTTTTAGGGATTGCAAAGGTAAGTGAAAAGTTTATTCAGAAAAATTTTGAATAAATTTTTTTAAGCATTTTTTTCATAAAGAAAAATGTTGCTGTTTATTTGGTGGATGCCAGCAATAATTTACTCTCCTGCGGCTGGTTGACATTAAACTGAACGGGAATAGAATCCTGTGGTATCATTGCATTTTCTACTATGGCCGTATCATGAACCAGGTTTTGTTCTGACTGAAAGCGGTAAAATAATAAAATTTTACCATCTTTTAATTCCTGTCGTTCATAGACAAATGCTTTTGAAATTTCTTTTGCAGGGGTGTTTTTACAAGCGGCAAAGCAAAATAAAAAAAATACACAAATGGCTGTTTTCATAAAGTTGAATTCGGTAAGTGGTTGTATAAAATGCAAAAGTGGGAGTTTTATTGTGGCAGTTAAAACAAAAAATGAGCCAGTCCTTTTAATTAGGCGATTTTATTTTTATTATCTTCGCTTTGAGATTAATGCGTTGATGTTATATCGCATTAGATAATTTGCAATTTGTATTACTATTGAACAAATGTTGTATTAGAAATTTCAATTTTTTTTAAAATATAATCTTAATTAGTTCAAATATGGTTTCTATAATCCCACAATACATTACTGACAATACCGGCAAAAAAATATCTGTTATACTTCCCTTGAAAGATTTTAAAG
>JBDTAN010000203.1:0-3250 GCA_039924585.1 Chitinophagaceae bacterium
GTAAAGAACCTTATGGCTCATCGATCTTATTTAATCAGCTTGATTATATATTTCCGGGAAAAGAAATACAAACTCAGCAAATTCCCATCTATAATACCTTACATGAAAAAGACTTTACAAATACCACGTATTTATTACTCGAACCAGCAATTGATTTGGGGAAAACAGATATCAATGAATTATTAGATTTTATTAAAAATGGTAACACGGCGTTCATTACAGCGACTTCATTTGGAAAGGAATTATCAGATTCATTGCACATAACAGAATCATCAGACATTGATTTACTTCCGGATGATTCTTCTGCTGTAAATTTTACAAACCCGGCA
Source organism: Chitinophagaceae bacterium (assembly GCA_039924585.1). Classification (GTDB taxonomy): domain Bacteria; phylum Bacteroidota; class Bacteroidia; order Chitinophagales; family Chitinophagaceae; genus JAFDXJ01. The sequence continues at coordinate 330 of JBDTAN010000203.1, forward strand.
TTGAAAAATTCAAAGAATTTTTATTTTGATCATTCCACTTTTGGAAATTGTTTTAAAAAAATACCGGCTGGAGATTCCGCTATCGTACTGGGTGTGAATATTAAAAGCAAACCGGATTTTATTCAACTGAATATTGGTAAAGGAAAAATATTTTTACACATATCTCCAATTTGTTTTACCAATTATTTTATGCTGAAAGAGAATAATGCAAAATATACATCCACTGCATTATCTTATTTAGACAAGAATGCTGGTACTATTTTGTGGGATGAATATTATAAATCCGGCAGGGAAGGGGCAAGTACACCATTGCGATTTTTTCTTTCCAATGAGTTTTTGAAGTGGGCTTTATGGTTGTCCATTATTGCTTTATTGATATATGTATTTATTGAGATCAAAAGAAAACAACGAATCATTCCTGTGATGGATCCATTACGCAATACGACATTGGATTTTGTACAAACAGTTGCGACTGTGTATTTGAGCAAAAAAGATCATACGGCTATTGCTAAAAAGAAAGTCGCCTATTGGCTGGAATTTATCCGTAAAAAATATTTTTTGCCTACACAAATTATAGATGAAGATTTTGTAAACCGGTTAAGCAAAAAAAGTGGCATTGACCAGCCTTTGATACACGCCATTTGCAATACTGCCTTAAAGGCGGAGAATAATACAATGATTTCACAGGAAGAACTGATTCTTTTATCCAATAATATTGATGATTTTTACAACTACTCTAAAAAATAAAAACAAGCGAAATAAATATGGAAACAAATAATTTATCTGAAACGATACGCACTATCAAAGAAGAAATCGCAAAAGTAATTGTAGGCCAGGAAAATATGATTCACCTGCTCATGGTTGCATTATTGGCCGATGGACATGTGCTTATTGAAGGTGTTCCCGGTGTGGCAAAAACACTCACGGCAAAATTGCTGGCACGCTGCCTGGACGTGCCTTTCAGCCGTATACAATTTACGCCCGACCTGATGCCGAGTGATGTGATCGGCACTTCCGTTTTTAACCCGCAAACGACGAATTTCAGTTTTAGAAAGGGGCCAATTTTTGGACAGTTGATTTTAATTGATGAGATTAACAGGGCACCGGCAAAAACCCAGGCGGCATTATTTGAAGTGATGGAAGAAAGACAAATCAGTTATGATAGCACAACGTATAAAATGGATGAACCGTTTATGGTTTGTGCCACACAAAACCCGATTGAGCATGAAGGCACTTACCGGTTACCGGAAGCACAATTGGATCGTTTTCTAATAAAAATAATTGTACCATATCCAACTGCACAGGATGAAATTGGAATTTTGAAAATGGCTAATACTTCGAATACACATGAGATGTTACAAACTGTGCAAAAAGTTTTAACCGGAAGCCAGGTAGTGCAATACAGGAAGCAGGTGAGCGAAATTCATGTCGAAGAAAAAGTGCTTCAATATATTGCTGACATTGTACAGGAAACCAGGAATAATAATGGCTTATTTCTGGGTGCCAGCCCGCGTGCATCTATAGCAATATTAAACTGTGCCAAAGCTTCTGCAGCGTTGTATGGCCGCGATTTTGTAACACCGGATGATATCATAGAAGTGCTTTCACCTGTGCTTTCACACCGCATCATCTTAACGCCGGAAAAAGAAATGGAAGGCGCAAATTCCGCGGATGTTTTAAATGAAATAGTAAAAAAGATAGAAGTGCCACGTTGATTTTTATATAAATAATTTTATTTTTTTGAAAAAATTTTATCATACTTACATTAGTGCATTATATACCCGGCAACGGTTCTATGTGTCATTGATAATTTGTATTACTTTTTTTGTCGTGCGTTTTTTTATAGAATGGCTGGGCGTGTTGCCATATATATTTTTAGGCCTATTTATACTTTTTGCATTATTAGATTATGCACAATTATTTTTAACAAAGGCATTTGTTTTTGCAAGTCGCTCACATGCGAAAAGATTGAGTAATGGAGATCAAAATGAAATTAAATTAACTATTGAAAATAAATATCCATTTCCCATAAACCTGGAAGTGATTGATGAAGTGCCACACCAGTTTCAGCGACGCGATGTGCATTATAATTTTTCTATGAAAGCCGGGGAAACCCAAAATTTATTATACCATTTGCGCCCCGTAAAACGCGGTGAATATAATTTTGGAAAAACAAATTTATTTGTAAGTGGCCCAATAGGAATTTTTAATAGACGGTATCAATTTGGTGATTCATACAACGTGCCTGTTTATCCATCTTATCTGCAATTGCACAAATTTCAACTTTTTGCTATCAGCAATCAACTCGTTGACGCAGGAATTAAATTAATCCGCCGGATCGGCCACAGTATGGAGTTTGAACAAATCAAAGAATATGTAGCCGGCGATGATTTCCGCACAATGAACTGGAAAGCGACAGCACGCAAAGGCCAATTCATGATGAATAATTATACGGAGGAGAAAAGCCAGCAGGTGTATAATGTCATCGATAAAAGTCGAGTAATGAAAATGCCTTTTGAAGGATTGAGCTTATTGGATTATGCGATTAATGCTTCATTGGTTTTGAGTAATATTGCTTTGCTAAAACAAGACCGCGCAGGCTTGATCACTATCTCTGAAAATATCGGGGCATTTATTCCTGCTGATAAAAAAGGCATTCAAATGCAGCGCATTCTCGAAACTTTATACAGGCAAAAGACGAGGTATTTAGAAAGTGATTTTGAAAAATTATATGTTTTGCTGAGACGCCGGGTGAATCAGAGAAGCCTTATTATTTTATATACAAATTTTGAATCGGTCAATAGCATGCGAAGGCAATTGCCTTTTTTGAAAAAAATTTCTTCTTATCATTTACTGCTCATTGTATTCTTTGAAAATACTGAATTGGAAAAACTGGCGAATCAAAAGAATGTTGATATAGA
>JBDTAN010000204.1:0-10481 GCA_039924585.1 Chitinophagaceae bacterium
TGATATCTCATTGACTTTGGTTATTTCATTTCAAATATTCAGCAGGTTGCCAATTTGATGCTGGATTAAAATATTTCCAAAGAAGTGCAGATAATTTACGGGTAAGCACCCATGCTTCGTTGTTATGTTCCCAGCTTGTATCGATATTATTTTTAGTGCAGATACAAAAGATATAAGGATGCGGCCCGTTAACGTATAATACTTCATCCCTTGATTGATCCACCGCGCCGCTTTTCGCCGCAACAAAAATATAAGGTGGTATTTCAGAGATTGCATCTTCATCCCAAAATTGACGGCTCATCATGCGTAACATTCTATCACAGATTTGCGTATTAATAATTTTATTTTCTACAATCATTTTCATCAGCGTGGCCATTTCTTTGGGCGTTGTTTGTCCCCAGCCATATTGATTGTAATTTCCTTTCCTTCCGGGTGTGCGGCTATTTACACGCGTGTATTTCATGCCCAGGCTATCCATGTGTTCATTGATCAATGTACCACTACCTGCAAGCCCTTGCAGCCAAAGGCTCGCACCATTATCACTCATACTCATCATCAGCATGACTAAATCATTGAGGGCAATTATTTGACTGTCTTTAAATGAAGATAGTATTTCCTGTCCTTCAGCATAGCGGACAGAATCTGTAAAAAGCATATCCTGGTGATATGTAAATTCACCATTATGTATTTTATGCATTAGCCCGATAAATATCGGAATTTTTACTATGCTGGCTGTTGGGAAAATGGTATCAGCATTGACTGCAGCTATTTTATTTTTTGCCATGTCATACACATACACGCCGACATCCCCTTTAAAATCTTTTATTAAATTAGTGATTTCATTTTGTAAACGCGTATCCGTTTTCTGCGCATTTGTAGAAATGCTTACTAACAAGAAAACAAATAAAGATAATTTTTTCATGAATAATTTTTGGTTTGTATGCAGTATTTTAAAACTCCAGGTATAATGTTTTAAAAGAAAAAGAAGGCCAGCTTTCTTCCGCATTAAAGCTTTTTATTTTCTCCTCATTCGCATTACTCCAGTATATATTTTTTGGTTGCAATTCATTCCATTTTATTTCTGGGATTTGAGATTGATAACTTGCATTGTACAAGCGAAGTATCATTCCTTTTTTGTCGGAAGAAGGTCTAATAGTAGATAAAATAAAGTTTTTATTCCCAATAGAAAATAAAGTTTTTAAGTAAGGAGCATTCTTGTCAGTTGGAGAAATAATAAGTGGTTGATTACTCTCTAATCCACGCCTGGCAGCAGTTGCAGCATCAAACTCATTATGGGGAAAAAGGGAATAATGGAATGTAATTATTCCTTCCTGGTCGGCTTTAAAATTAGTATGCCAGTAATTATTCATCGCGTAAGAATAAAATGTATTGGATAAAGTGGTTTTCTTTTTCCAAAGTTTATATCCATTATTCACTAATTCTTCGTTGATCATTTCTCCAATTTCAATTAATGGCGCTTCATTGGTTGTCCAGGTAATGCCTGTTTTATCATTGGATATATCAACCCAGCGTTGTACACAATTAAAATCCTTACATGAACCATCCAGCTGATTTATTTCTGGTTCCAAAATTCCAACACCTAAATCAATTTTCATTTTACCTCCTGGAATATTAAATGGGAATGCAAAATTTACGGCTTCTTTTTCACGCACGCTGATTTTGTCCACTATATTGATCAAATCAATTCTATTGACTCCTTTGATTAGTCGAATTTCCTGTGAAAGTTTTTTTGTTCCGGGAGCTTCAGATTCAATCAATAAAGAAATGATCAGAGGTCCATTTTCTTTTATACGAATGGAAACATTTTTCGCACTTTCTGCTATTGACGGATCTCTGCCAGGAACATACAAATATTGATTAATCCCTTGTTGTTTATTATCTACTAATTCTTCATTGTTATCTTTTCTAAGAATGCTTGCAATAGAGCCATTCAGAGGATTTATGGTAACTTTTAAGAAATCATTTTCCATTGTATTTTCACTGATCTTTAAATCGTTTTTCAATGGAAGACTTTGTGTTACCAGGCTATATTTTTTTGAACCAAGCGCAGGTACATCATTTGCAAGAAAAGCCAGACTTCCATCCGATAAACGCTGAGAAATACATGGATTATTATTTTCATCTAATACTGTATTTCCAACCATGCTTTTTTCCTTTGTTAGAAAAACTACATCCGTTCTGTTCCATGAGCTGGTATTGTAAACATTCAACGTTTGATAGGATGCATCCGGGGAAGCAGTAATAATCTCTTTTAATATTTTTTCAGATCGTTGTTCACCATCGATGGCAAAGGCTTTTTTGTAATCCCATTGTGAAGTGGTGAAAGAATTATCCGGATCAGAAATACTGTTCCATGAACCCCAGGTATGTTCTTCAAACATGACCACATCGCGCCAGGCCTTATAAAAATCTTCATTTTCAAATTTTGCCGGTTGAATCATAGATGAAAGAATTTCTAATTGATTCAATAATTCACTGGTATTTTTTGTCATGGCCAGTTCTTTAGCAGTGGAAGCCGCGCCATCTTCCCAATATGGCGAATAATCTCCTGAATAAACTGGTATTTTATTATGGTATTTTTTTTCAAATTTTTCCATCATCTCACCCACATTTGCAATAACTATTTTAGGAGAAATATATTTTTCATTCCAGTTTTTTACAAAATCAGAAAGCGTTGCATCGGTCGTACCATTATCTGCGGGAATAGTATAACGTAATTGCACCATGTCATACGGATAATTTTCTACTTCCAATTCTTTCAAATATTCCATTACATTATTCTTCGTTTTTTCTCCCGCACGGCCCACATTATAATTGTGAAACCAACTGTATCCTTTTGAAGCCTGCCAGAATAAAACCTTTTCTTTTCCGGATGGCGATAACCAGTAAAAAGGTTTATCACCCCAAGTTTTGTCGGAATAACCAACCCTGTCTCCAAGATCAGGAATTGATGGAACATAATTGGGCCCGCTGGAAATATATTTTATGCCTCTTTCTGCCAACGCAGGAACCATTGCCCAACTTACACCGGGAATATCAGATATCATCACCGTATTAAAATGAATGCCATATTGTAAATTTAAATGAAATGCATATTCCGTGTAATGAATAAGATCTTCCGGACTTGAAAGGCCAGTTAATTCATTGGCATACGATGCAGGCAAACCAATACTTCCGGATTTCACATCCTGTACAAAAATTTTCTTTTCGTTTTCAGTAGCTACTTTCATAAAATTTTCTACCGCCCATAAACTTTCTATGTTCCACTTGTACCGGGCATCTTCAGGTAATGTTGATGTTTCCTTAATCAACTTCATCGCTTCTCTGATATTCCTGTTTTGTTTTTGTTCTACGGTATCCTGCAAATCGGAGTAGCCAATATCATTATGCGAATGTGAAACAAAATCAAACTCACGATAAATTACCGGTTTCAATTGTATTGTTTCATTTTTGCTTAATAAATCTTCGACGACAACATTTACTTGAATATTTTTTTGCTTTGAAACTTTGGGAACTAATATTTCAAATGTATTTACACCCAATGAAAGGGTTTGTGTGATCTTATTTTTATTGATATCAGTTGTGATGATTACATTTCCTGTTGGTTTGGTATGATCAATCTGCACGTCAATTAACTGGAGCGTATCATTTCCTTTTTTTACTAAAGCGGGTTGAGGAATAATATTTATTTTTTCGCTCATCTCATATTTGAAAGTCATATACCAATCCTGGCTTTCTGCTTTTTCACCTATTACTTTTAATAGGAGAGGTGCTCCTTTTTTATAATAGGAAACAGGAATTTTTAAATACATATTTCCATACACATCATTTACATTATCCACAGATTTTTGTTGAAAAAATAATTCCACCTCATGCAAACCTTTCACTGACCAGGATTTCAATACTTTTTTTGCAGTCGTTGTAAAAGTGAGCACTTTTTCATTATTTATATATACATCAAAATGCCTGTCAGCTGCACTTGTACCACTTGAATAGCCTGCTATCCAGGAGAAATATGCTTCTGTATTTTCATATTGTAAAGGAATTGTTTCTGTTTGCCATTCAATAGATTTTTTTCCGTCTGTAACACGTGTGAGTAGTGCATCTGTAGCATAAGGATGAAATGAATGATAAGAGATGGTTTCTCCTGAAATATCTTTTACATAGCCTTTTAAAAATTCGTTAACAGGGATGTTGGCAGGATTGAATTGTGCCTGGCAATATTGAGTACAAAATGAAATGAGCAGGAATAAGAAAGCTGGTTTAAATATTTTGGGCATAACAGAATTTGTAAATAAATGTTTCACAAGATAATTATTTTTAGAAATGGTACTTGTAAATTAAATTTATTTCAATTGACAGAATCATTAAATGAAGTCAAGACATTTCGTGTGATGCTGTTGGCGGGGACGCCAACAGAAGCTTCAATTAATTTTATCGCTTTTGAAATTGACTCATGAATAAGTTGGAATTATAATCGGAGCCGCTTTTGTTGGCGTCCCCGCCTACAATTCTTTAAAGTGTTCTCTATATGTAAGTTTTAAATTTAGAATTATAAGGAATTCAATAAAAAAATCGTTCTTTAAAATAATAATATTTTGACAATAAGGATAAAGCTGTTGGCGGGGATGCCAACAGAAGCTCAAAATGCGATAAGAGGTTTTAAATTTTTTAATTCAATTGTTTAATAATTTTGCATGTATTCCCACCAATACATTAATGCATAATCTTCTAAAAAAAATACAGCAGTGCGCAGTTTGTAAAGAACATTTACCCTTAGGCCCCAGGCCTGTTGTGCAATTAAGTAAGTTTTCTAAAATTGTTATAATTAGTCAGGCACCCAGCAGACGTGTGCACGAAACGGGTATTCCCTGGAATGATGCCAGTGGTAGAAAATTACGCGCATGGATGAATGTGGATGAAGCAAGTTTTTATAATCCCAATATATTTTCTATACTGCCAATGGGTTTTTGTTATCCCGGGAAAGGTATCTCCGGTGATCTTCCACCACGCCCCGAATGTGCGCCCTTATGGCATCCGCAGGTGTTTAAATATTTTAAAAACGAGCCACTCATTTTATTAATCGGGCAATATGCACAACGTTATTATCTGAAAAAAACTTTTAAGGGTAGCCTGACAGAAACGGTGAGAAGTTATGCGGAATATTTACCCACTTATTTTCCTTTGCCGCATCCTTCACCCCGAAATCAAAACTGGGTAATTGTCAATTCCTGGTTTATGAAAGAAGCTGTACCTGAATTGCAAAAAAGAATACGATCAGCTTTATAAATTTTAAAATTAGCATATGCATTTACAAAATAGTAACTCAGCTGATAAAGCAAACTTATTTAAAAGTCTCCATCATAATGATAAAATATTAGTGCTTCCAAACGTTTGGGACCCTTTAGGTGCAAGGCTTTTAGAAAGTTTGGGTTATAATGCTGTAGCAACTGCCAGTGCATCAATTGCTTTTAGCAATGACTATGCTGATGGAGAAAATATTCCCTTTAAGGACTTAATATCAATATTGAAAAAAATTGTAGACAGCGTTAAAATTCCGGTAACTGCAGATATAGAAAGTGGCTACGCTTCAAATATAAAAACGTTGGAAGAAAACATAAAGCAACTTATCGATACAGGTATTTCCGGAATTAATATTGAAGATAGTTTGCATGATGATAGTAACATGGTCTCTGTAGATGCACAATGCGAAAAAATAAATTGTATAAAACTTATCGCTTTGAAAATGGGCGTTTCAATTTTTATAAATGCAAGAACAGATGTTTATATAAACGAAAATCATTTATCTCCTGAAGAAAAATTGTCAGAAGCAATTCATAGAGGAAAAGCGTATAAAGATGCAGGTGCAGATGGATTCTATCCAATTGTTTTAAAAGAAAAAGAAAGTATGGAAAATATAGTTCAGGAAGTAGGTTTACCTGTAAATATTTTACTGATTCCGGGCATCCCGGATTTTGAAATATTGCAAAAGATAGGTATAGCAAGAGTTAGTCTTGGCCCGGGTTTTTTAAAAATTGCAATCAATGCTATGAAAAATATCGCAGAAAAATTATTGAATCAGGATGGGATGATGGAAGTAATGGAGAACCCTGTTACGACTGTATTCCTGGCTAAATTGATTTCAGGTAATTAAAGGTATACAAAAAAAATTTACTGAATTTTATTTTTAGTGAATTGATCATGGATTCATTTCACTTTTATTACACTGTTCTGCATTTTTACCTGCCTCATTCCATTGCCTTATTTTAGTAAAAGGTAACTGCAAAAGTTTTCCAGTTGTCAATTCATTTTCATCAGGATAAACGGGAACACCTGTTCTGATTTCATCCTGGTGCACATTTAATCGAATGGTATTGTGCAATCTATCCCAAAATGAAAAAATGATAGAAAAATTACTATCCGTTTCACTTTTTTTCATGGAATGATGAATACCATGCATCCTGGGAGTAACGACAAGTTTATTCAATAATTTTTCAAAGCGGAAAGGAATTTTCATATTGCAGTGCTGAAACTGATTAGATGCATCAAATGCAATTTCATATATGAGGACCATTAATGGAGAAACACCAATTAACATCACGGCGGCTCCACGGAAGAAAACAGAACCGATCATTTCTCCAAAATGAAATCGAAAAGCAGTAGTAATGTCGAGATCAAGATCCGTATGATGAACGAGGTGAAACCGCCACATCAACGGCATTTTATGAAGAATAATATGCCATAAATAATTACTGTAATCCAGCAACAGAAATGCAACGGCAGCTTTTAGCCAGGGAGATGCTGTGTAAAAATAATTTAAACCAACATGCCATTGTTCATTTGTATAAGCCAGAAAAACCATCAAAGGAATAAATAAAAGCCGGAGTAATATAAAAGATGGAATGGAAATTGAAAAATTGATAATGATTCTTTTCCAGCGGTTTTGTACTCTTTTTCTTAACTGGAATTTTGATTCAAGAAAAAAAAGAAGCAGGAAACAACTGATTAAAATTATTGAACCAATCGTATCAAAAATTGTCCTGATCATTTGACTACTTTTTTTGAATATACGAAGAAAAGAAATTTCTATTACTTGACACGCAGAAATCATTTTACGTTAGAAAGTTGTCATTATAAAATTTCTCTTAAAAATAGTTTGTAACCTTTTGCTTTGTTACATACTCTAATGCTGTGTAATCAAAAATTTATACAATGAAAATCATGAAATCTCTTACACAAACGGCTATATGCCTGGTGGTAAGTACCGGTTTGATTTCTTTTCCGGCAAGTGCACAGACTCAAAAATTAACTGACCCGGAAATTGCTTCAGTGGCTGTAACGGCAAATAAGATTGATATTGCTTATGCAAATATTGCAATTTTAAAATCGAAGAATGCCCAGGTAATAGAATTTGCAAAAACTATGGAAAAAGATCACCAGTCTGTTATTGACCAGGCTGTGGCGCTCGTAACAAAATTGGGTGTTACGCCAAAAGATAATGCTACCAGTAAATCTTTAATGGCAAGCGCTGATAAAACAAAATCAATGCTCAATTCAAAATCAGGTAAAGCTTTTGATAAAGCTTATGTGGACAATGAAGTGGCCTATCATACTGCTGTCATTAACACAGTGGAAAAAGTATTAATACCTGAGGCTACTAATAAGGAATTGCAGGACCTTCTGAAAAGTGCCGTTCCTTTATTTAAAGCACACCTGGAGCATGCTAAAATGGTTCAAAAAAGCCTGTCAAAATGAAAAGTATTATAACAACATTGGGAATAAAATCATTTTTATTATTCCCAATGATTTATTTGATAAGTTGTACTTCACCGAATCAAAATTCTGGAGATACTCTAGTGCATAACAAAGTAGATACCGTTACGATAAGTATGATGAAGTTTAATCCGCAAGTTTTATTTGTACATAAAGGCGATACTGTATTATGGATTAATAACGGCCTGGTGGCTCATACAGTAAAATCTTACCAGGATGGTAAGTTTTATTCAGATACTTTGGAGCCCGGTAAATCATGGACATGGATCGTACAAGATAGCGCTGGATATTTTTGCACGATACATCCGGTTACAATGATGGGCAAACTGGTAATCCAAAAATGATGTAAACAAGGATAAATAGATTATTTTTATAGATGCATAAAATTGAAAAAATTGAATACAGCATTTGAACAATATTCAGACGAGGAAATTATCCGGAAGATCAATGATGGAGAGATAAAATTATTTGAAGTATTGATTCGGAGATATGATCCATTTCTTTATAAGATTGGACGGTCATACAAATACAATCATGCAGATACAGAGGATTTGATGCAGGATACATATATCAATGCATACTGTGGCCTGGAAAAATTTGAATTCCGTTCGGCATTCAAAACATGGCTAACAAGAATAATGATCAATCAATGTTATCAAAAACGGAATAAAGGAAGTTTTAAAAATGAAATAATTGGAAGTGATTTACAAAATGATCAATCAACAATTATGTTTCAGCATTCAAACAATAACGAAAAAATTGCTGTGAATAAAGAACTTGGGCATGTGCTTGAAAATGCCATACATGAAATTCCTGAAAATTATCGCATCGTATTTACTTTGCGGGAATTAAGTGGCTTAACCGTTGCTGAAACTGCCGAAGCTTTAGAGATTTCGGAGAGCAATGTCAAGGTTCGCTTAAACAGGGCAAAAGGCATGTTGCAAAAAGAAATTAAAAAACTCTATTCACCACAGGAAATTTTTGAATTCAATCTTATCTACTGTGATGGGATGGTCAATAGGGTAATGGCTAAAATATATGCATTAAAAAAAATAAGAGATGGACAACAATAATATGCTGCTAAAAAATTTTGAAAGTGTAAGCATGGAAGAAATTCAGGATAATTATACTGGCCTTATCACAAAATCTTATGCAGGCAGGAGCAAGTCGGGCATGAATGACAATGAAAAAATTAAAGTGATCTCTGAGCATTTTAGAGTGATCATGGAAACGCTCGGATTGGATATGACAGATGATAGTTTAAAAGACACACCAGGAAGAGTTGCAAAAATGTATGTAAAAGAGATATTCAGCGGATTGAACCCGGAAAATAATCCCGGAATATCTCTTTTTGAAAATAAATACATGTATAATAAAATGCTTGTCGAAAAGGATATAACCTTGTATTCCTATTGTGAACATCATTTTGTGCCGATCGTTGGAAAAGTGCATGTGGCTTACTTCTCCAAAGGAAAAGTCATTGGCCTTTCAAAGATAAACCGCCTGGTACAATATTATGCGAAAAGGCCGCAGGTGCAGGAAAGGATCACGGTGCAGGTTGCTGAAGCTTTAAAAAAAGCGATTGGTACTGAAGATGTTGCTGTGGTTATAGATGCGGTGCACATGTGTGTAACTTCACGCGGCATCAAGGATACCAATAGCAGTACAATCACGGCGCAATATTCCGGCAAATTTTTGAATGAAGGAACAAAAAATGAATTCCTGTTATTAATAAAATAAGACAACTTCTAAATAATCCCCCTGTTGCTTTTGGCATTTATGCCAATTGCGGCAGGGCATTTTAATTTAAAGCCGAATAACCATTACTTTTGCTGCCTATTAATTTTTATGAAATATTCCCAGCTCATTGGCATCATCGCTGCCATTGGTACAATCATTATAAGTTTTCTTCCCTGGAGTTATTTGGCATCCATTCATTTGCAGGTAACCGGTTTGCAGGCAACAGGAACAGATTTTGGAAAACCTGGCTTACTCAATATTATTTTGGTATGTATTTCAATCATTTTTTTTGCAACACCCAAGATTTGGGCAAAACGCTGGAACTTGCTGATAGCCGCGCTTAACCTCGCCTGGTCTGCACGAAACTTTATTTTAATTTCTACTTGTATGTATGGCGATTGCCCGGAACTGAAACCCGCCATTTACTTATTGCCGGCTTTCGCAACGATCATTATGGTAATGACTTTTTTGCCTAAGATGAATGTGATAAAGAAATAGCCTATTGCTGCATTCATTTTCTTGAAAATATAGAAATCAAAATTCATTACATATTCTGCATAAAAAAAACTGCGAATTTCAATATTTAGAAATTCGCCGTTTAAAGTAAAATCATCATTCATTATTTCTCCAAAATCTCCAGCGACTTTTTAATAATAGCCAAACATTCCACGATCTCATCTTCTGTGATTACCAATGGTGGCGCAAAACGAATTTTATCTCCGTGCGTTGGCTTTGCCAACAAACCATTATTTTTCAATTCCACGCAAAGATCCCAGGCGGCTTCGGGATTATCGTGTTTGATTACAATCGCATTGAGCAAACCTTTTCCACGAACCAAAACAATAAAAGGAGAATTCATCGCTTCAATACCACGGCGTAAAATTTTGCCCATCGCTTCTGCATTTTCAGTGAGATTTTCTTCATCCAAAACTTTCAATGATTCTATT
>JBDTAN010000205.1:0-5717 GCA_039924585.1 Chitinophagaceae bacterium
CTGCAAAAGAAATACCGGCCGAAGAAAAGGCTGTTGAAATTCCAGTAGATGCATTGCGTGAAATCAAAGTTTACCGCCTTATTCTTGGCTACAGGAATAAGGGTCATTTAATAGCCAAAACAAACCCGATCCGGGAACGTAAAGATCGAAACGCCAATTTAGACCTGTCTTTTTTTGGCCTTTCCGAAAATGATTTAGACCAAAATTATAAATGCGGTGAAATTCTGGGCCTGGGTACAACTTCACTCCGGAATATCCTTGAACATCTTCAAAAGATATATGCCGGCAGTGTTGGTGTAGAATTTAAGTATATTACCAACCAGGAAAAAATTAACTGGATCACAAGGGAGATGGAGCAAACGACATTTAATACACCTTTGCCCATTGAACAGAAAAAAAGGATTCTGGATAAATTGAATGAAGGTGTCATTTTTGAAAAATTCCTGCATACCAAATATGTAGGCCAGAAAAGATTTTCCCTTGAAGGTGGTGAAACGACTATTGCGGCGCTGGATGCCATCATTAATAAAGCAACGGAATTTGGCGTACAGGAAGTAGTTATTGGAATGGCACATCGTGGCAGGCTGAATATTCTTGCCAATATTTTGGGTAAAACATATGGCCAGATATTCAGTGAATTTGAAGGCACTGCGAAGCTCGATCAAACAATGGGCTCCGGCGATGTAAAATATCATATGGGATATGGAAGCGATGTTCAAACCCCGGACGGGAAAACGGTTCACCTTAAATTAATGCCCAATCCATCTCATTTGGAAGCTGTAGATCCCGTGGTAGTTGGCTTTGCAAGGGCTAAAGCAGATATTTTATACAAGAGTGAATATGATAAAATACTTCCTATTTTAATTCATGGTGACGCGTCGCTGGCAGGCCAGGGAATCGTGTACGAGGTATTACAAATGAGTGACCTGCAGGGCTATGATACCGGAGGAACCATTCATTTTGTGATTAATAATCAAATTGGTTTTACTACAGATTTTGATTATGCACGAAGTTCAGATTATTGCACCTCACTTGCGGCCGCTATTCATGCCCCTGTTTTTCATGTAAATGGCGATGATCCGGAAGCAGTAGTTCGTTGTGTGGAACTGGCAACACGTTTCCGCCAGGAATTTAATTATGATGTGTTTATAGATATGGTTTGTTACCGGAGGCATGGGCATAATGAAGGAGATGATCCAAAATTTACCCAGCCACAATTGTATGCGCTCATTGAAAAACATGCAAACCCACGGGAAGTTTACACCCAATTTTTATTAGAAAATGGAGAACCGGATGCTAAAGAACTGGCTAGCGGGATGGAGAAAAAATTCTGGAGTGATTTACAGGAAAGACTCGATGAGGTAAAACAAAACCCGCTTCCTTATAATTACCAGGCACCTGAACTGGCCTGGAAGAGCTTGAACAGAGCTACAGAAGCAGATTTTGAAAAATCTCCTGAAACTGCCATCAGCAAAGAAAATTTCAAAAAAATATTTGATGCACTCATGAGCTGGCCGGATGATTTCACACCACTTCGTAAAGTGCAACGCATTATCCAGGATAAAATTAAATTATATCAATCTGAAAATAAAGTGGATTGGGCCACCGCGGAATTAATGGCCTATGGAAGTCTTGTACTGGATGGCAAAAATGTACGCATGAGCGGACAGGATGTTCGTCGCGGTACTTTTTCTCACAGGCATGCAATTTTGCGCGATGAAAA
Organism: Chitinophagaceae bacterium; assembly: GCA_039924585.1. Lineage (GTDB taxonomy): Bacteria > Bacteroidota > Bacteroidia > Chitinophagales > Chitinophagaceae > JAFDXJ01. The sequence continues at coordinate 1,724 of JBDTAN010000205.1, forward strand.
TGATGGTAAAATTTTTAATCGCTTAAGTTCATTGGAAAATGATGATACAAAATTCTGGATTTACAATTCGCTCTTAAGTGAATTTGGTGTGCTGGGTTTTGAATATGGCTACGCACTCGCAAATCCGGAAACATTAGTAATTTGGGAAGCACAATTTGGAGATTTTTGTAATGGCGCGCAAACGATTATTGATCAGTTCATCGCTTCCGGCGAACAAAAATGGAATCGCATGAATGGCATTACTTTATTGTTGCCACATGGCTATGAAGGACAAGGGCCGGAACACAGTAGTGGAAGGATGGAACGTTTTTTACTCTTATGTGCAGAGTTGAATATGGTCGTGACAAATGTGACAACCGCTGCTAATTTATTTCATTTACTAAGAAGACAACTTGCCTGGAATTTCCGTAAGCCGCTAATCAATTTTTCTCCAAAAGCAAACCTGCGTTTCCCGGGTGCATACAGTTATGAAAATGAATTTACAAGTGGCCATTTCCAGGAAGTAATGGATGATCATTTTTGTTCGGTTGCAGAAGTGAAAAAAGTTTTATTCTGTAGTGGGAAAATTTATTTTGACCTGGCAGCAAAACAAGAAAAAGAAAACAGGAAAGATATTGCGATCATTCGCCTGGAACAAATTTATCCATTACCAGTAAAGGCATTGGATGATTTGTATAATAAATATAATAAAGCCGTTTGGTTTTGGGTACAGGAAGAACCGTTGAATGCAGGTGCTGCCTCATTTTTGAAAATGAATTTAGATAACATCAATTATGGCGTCATCAGCAGGCATGCAAGTGCTTCGCCTGCAACCGGCTTTTCAAAAGTGCATAAACAGGAGCAGGAAGATATTATTGAAACTGCTTTCTCCATTTAGAAAATAATTTTTAGAAAATAGCATTTAGAAAATATACTTTAGCAATAGAAATAAAAATGTATGATAGAAATAAAAGTTCCTACTGTCGGCGAATCCATAAATGAAGTTACTCTTTTAAAGTGGGTAAAAAATGATGGCGATTATGTGGATCGCGATGAAGTGATCGCTGAACTTGAAAGTGAAAAAGCAACTTTCGAAGTGAATGCAGAAATGGCGGGTACATTAAAAACTATTGCAAAAGAAAATGATACACTGAAGATTGGTGATGCCATTGCTACTATTGATGAAACTGCTGTAAAGTCCGCCCCTGTTGAAAAGCAGCCTGAACCAAAAGTAGCGGAAGCAGCACCGGCCGCAGAAGAAAAAACGGCTGCACCTGTGGTGCAGGCTCCAATTGAAGTAGCAAAAAAAGAAGATATTAAATCAGAAGAAATACCATCTGCAGTTACTGTATTGCAACCGGAATCACAACACGTAAAAGCCAGTCCTGTTGCATCCCGTATCATTGCAGATAAACATATTGATCCAACTTCCATTCCTGCCACCGGCGCGCGCGGCCGCATCATGAAAACAGATGTTTTGGAAGCACTTGCACATCCCGGGAAAAAAGCATTTGAAGGACAGGATTTATTTTCCAGGAATACCCGCAATGAGAAAATGAGTAATCTGCGTAAAACAATTAGCCGTAGGTTAGTCGAAGCAAAAAATACTTCCGCAATGCTTACCACTTTTAATGAAGTGGATATGAGTCGCATCATGGAGATCCGGAAAATGTATAAGGATAAATTCAAAGAGCAGCATGGAGTTGGACTTGGCTTTATGAGTTTCTTTGCGAAAGCAAGTGCGATCGCGCTGAGCGAGTGGCCAGCTGTGAATGCCTTTATCGATGGGGATGAATTGATTTATCATGATTATGCGGATATTAGTATTGCAGTAAGTACGCCGCGCGGTTTGACTGTTCCGGTAATACGCAATGTGGAAAGTTTAAGCATGGCAGATATAGAAAAGAAAGTAATAGAGGTTGCAGGGAAAGCGCGTGACAATAAACTCACGATGGAAGAATTGCAGGGCGGAACTTTTACTTTAACAAATGGTGGAGTCTTTGGCAGCCTGATGAGTACGCCGATAATTAATATGCCACAAAGTGCTATTTTAGGAATGCATAAAATCCAGGAAAGAACCATGGTAATAAATGGCGAAATGGTGATCAAACCCATGATGTATCTCGCTGTAAGCTATGACCATCGCGTGATTGACGGAAGAGAAAGCGTAGGATTTTTGGTACGTATTAAAGAATTATTAGAAAATCCGGAGTTGTTACTTTTTGGAAAAGACCCGGTGAAATCTTTGTTGGAGTTATAAAATATACAATTGATTTTAAATAAAATGTTATACTGTTTTCATGCAATCAAACTTTTGAAATGAGCAGGTGGCATTCATACATGAATAGTTCAACAAAAATTATTCAATCCTATAAAGGCGAATCTCCATTTTCACTTTATCTCAAAGATTTTTTTCGTTCAGAAAAAAAAATGGGTGGCACTGACCGTAAATGGATCAGGCATTTTACTTTTTCTTATTTCCGTTTGGGGAAATCGTTGCCGGAAATTTCATTAGAAAATACCATCACAGCAGGTTTGTTTTTATGCAACACAAAAAGTGATGCATGGGCTGATTTATTGCCGGAAGAATGGCAGGCAGCAATCAATAAATCGCTATCAGAAAAAATTGATATACTTCGAAAAACGTATCCCAACTTTGAACTTGGAAATATTTTTCCGCTTCAAAATGAATTCACCGAAAACCTTGATTTCAGCTCGTTTTCGACTGCTCACTTACATCAACCGGATGTTTTTATTCGCATTCGTCCGGGAAAAAAAGAAGTTGTTTTTTCCGCGTTGAATTTAAAAGAAATTCCCTTTTGCGTTGTGGAAGAAAATGCCTTGGCTTTTAAAGCGGATACCAAACTGGATGAAGTTTTAAGCGTAGGTAAAGATGTAATTATCCAGGATTTTTCTTCGCAAAAAGTAAGTGATTTTTTTTGCAATATTTCACCAAAAAATATTTGGGATTGTTGTGCAGGAAGTGGCGGGAAATCAATTCTGGCAAAAGATTTTTTTCCAAACACACAGTTGTATGTATCTGATTCACGTGAAAATATTTTACATAATTTATCCAAAAGATTCCGCGAAGCGGACATTATTAATTATCAACTTTTAATTGCAGATCTCGCCAAAGAAAAATTGCAATTAGCAGAAAAATTTGATCTCGTGATTTGTGATGTTCCATGCAGTGGAAGTGGTACCTGGGGAAGAGCACCTGAAAACCTGGTTTATTTTACAGAAAAAAAATTGGCTCATTATATTTCCCTGCAAAGAAAGATTGTGGAAAATGCCATTCAGCAAGTAAACGAAAGCGGTTATTTTTTATACATCACTTGTTCTGTGTATGAAAAAGAAAATGAAGGTGCCATCAATTTTATCCTGGAAAAATTTCCTTTTAAAGTGGTGGAGAAAAAAATAATCAAAGGCTTTGAACACCGCGCGGACAACATGTTTGCAGCATTACTTCAAAAAATATAAGCTTATTGTTCTACGCGTATTAAATTAATGCGGAAGCCGTAACTATCATCCGCAAATGAGGAAGGCGGAGGCGTAGTTTGCCAGGTCCAATGCAGAAAATCTTTATATACCAAACCAATTCCGCGGCCATATACTTCTACAGAATAATTTCTTTGCTGGTAATATAGCGGATCAAAAGGCCCGGGCGGGGAAGTTTCATCCTGCTGAAAAACGGTGACAGAAAAATCAACCGGTCCCATAAGACTGTTGAATGTTTGATTATTATTTTGATATACATAATCCCAGTTATCCATGTATTGCACAGGAGAATTAGCCGAACGCGTATCAATATATGAATTTCCTTTCCAGCTATAACCTTCGCGCAACGGTTCTTTCATTTTTATAAAACGTAGGTTATGATCATCTACCACTTCAATCGAATTGGGTGTCGGTGTAATAAAATACGTGGATAGAGGCACCCAGCCTGATTGTTCCAATGTATCTGTAATGGAGCGAAAAACGCGGTAAGACAATCTTCCCTGGTTATCGTAAACAG
>JBDTAN010000206.1:0-4725 GCA_039924585.1 Chitinophagaceae bacterium
CTTTGATTTCGCGTTTTTATTTACAGTCTGCTTTGCAAACTTTTAAAAAACAAATTTCCGGAGGAAGCCCGGCTATCAATCCATTGAAAAGCCCAATTGCGGACACCTCATTATTAAACCTGAATTATTATCTCAGCAATACACTTTCCTTTAATAAATTCAGTCCGTCATGGGGCGCGGATATTTCCAATATAACGAACTACAATAAATCCTTATTGACATATGGTTTTGAAACATTGCAGATTTCAGAATGGGCAGTAAAAGGCCGTGTAAATATTGCTAAAATTTATACGCTCGAATATGTGCAAAAATATGGTTCGAATAGTTTGGCGACGCCTTCTTTTGCCAATCGGAATTATAATTTGAAAATATTTACTGCAGAACCTAAAGTCACCTATTTCCCGGGAAATGCATTGCGGTTACAGGCGGGTTATCAGTACATTATAAAAAATAATCAACCTATTTTTGGTGGTGAAAAAGCAGTCTTCAATAATATAAATCTGGAGTCCAAATACAACACATTTTCCAATACAAGTATCACCGGGAAATTTACTTTTAGCAATATTAATTTCACAGGCACAACCAATACAACTATCAGCTATATCATGCTGGACGGACTTTTACCGGGAAAAAATTATTTGTGGAGCATTAGCCTTACAAAACGCCTTATCAATAATTTGGAAATCAGTGTAGATTATGAAGGCCGTAAACCTGGTACTTCACCAACTATTCATACAGGCAGGGCAAGTATACGCGCATTGTTTTAACGTGCTGAATATTCCACTTTTAAAATGCTAACTTTGCATTGAATTATTTTTCCATGAAACAGTTTAATGTACCGAATGTTTATCGGAGCAGTTTGATCAGTTCCATAAAAGATGCGCGTAAGGCAAAAGATAAATTAAAAAAAGATTTTTCCCCGACCATACTTGATTTAGGTGTTTTACAAATTTTTCTCGCGCGGCATTTTGGCTTTTGTTATGGCGTAGAAAATGCTATTGAAATTGCATTTAAAACAATTGAAGAAAATCCGGGTAAAAGAATTTTTTTATTAAGCGAAATGATACACAATCCGCAGGTGAATACACACCTGCGTGAAAAAGGCGTAATTTTTTTACAGGACACTTATGGAAAGCAATTGATTCCATTCAGTGAGATCACTGCTGATGATGTGGTTGTAATTCCGGCCTTTGGCACTACACTTGAAATTGAAGCCATGCTCAATGCAAAAGGGATCGAAACACAACAATACAATACCACTTGTCCATTTGTAGAAAAAGTATGGAATCGCAGTGAACAAATCGCACGAAAAAATTATAGCATTGTCGTGCACGGAAAACCGAAACATGAAGAAACGCGCGCTACATTTTCACACGCATCTTATCATACTCCAACAGTTGTGATCAATGATATGAATGAAGCGCATTTGCTCGCACAGTATATTGTGAATGAAAAAAATCAATCCCAATTTGAAGTTGAATTTGCCGGCAGGTTTTCGCCGGGATTTGATGTTGAAAAAGATTTACAAAGAATTGGAGTAGTGAATCAAACGACACAACTCGCAACGGATACGCAAGCTATTGCGGAGTATTTAAAAAATGTGATGCTGCAACATTATAAACTCGACGCAGATAGCATTGATAAACATTTTGCGGACACACGTGATACGCTTTGTTATGCGACCAGTGATAATCAAAGTTCTGTAAATGGATTATTAGAGAAAGATGCAGACCTGGCAATAGTTGTAGGCGGTTACAATAGCAGCAATACATCGCATTTAGTGGAACTTTGTGCAGAAAAGTTGCCTACTTATTTTATTAATGATGCGGATAAATTAATTTCTCATGATCAGATAAATCATTGCGACTGGCAGACGAAAAAAGAAAGTATTACTGAAAATTATTTACCCAAAAAAAGTCCGCTGCGCATTCTCATCACGAGTGGGGCAAGTTGCCCGGATGCAATAGTAGAAGATGTGATCAGGAAATTATCCGTCTTTTATAATGTAGAAGAAAAATTGGATGAATATATTTTGGCGTTCGCCCGCGTGTCGTAAATTATATACAGCATTTTCAAATAAAATTATTTTTCAATCCTGGCTATCCAGGGAATTTCAGTAATGCCTAAAATATGTGCGGTATATCTAGAAAGCATAAATAAATAATCACTCAGCCTGTTGAGATACTTTATGATAATTGGATCCACAAATGATTCAAGATCCAGCATTTGCACGCATGTTCTTTCGGCGCGGCGGCAAACACAACGTGCCAAGTGTGTGGCGGAAACAGCAGGATGTCCGCCCGGTAAAATAAAATTTTTCAAAGGAAGTAATTCTTTATCCATTTCATCCATGCGGCGTTCGAGCATATCTATATCACTTTCATGAATATCCGGAATTTTCATTTTAATATTTTTTTCCGGGTCACAGGCAAGCTCCGAACCAATAGTAAATAGCCTGTCCTGTATTTCTTTTAAATCAGCTTTACAAGTTTCATCCGGTGTTTGATCCAATACAAAACCAATAAAAGAATTTAATTCATCTACGTTGCCATAAGCATCAATGCGCAAACTTCCTTTTGAGACTTTCGTTCCGCCAATGAGTGAAGTCTTTCCTTTATCGCCTGTTTTTGTATAAATTTTCATTGTCATATAAAAATGATTTAATTGAAATGTTGCATGAGAGATGGATATGTTTTCTAATTCTGCCTTCGGCTTCGCTCAGGCAGCTGATTTGCGCATCAGTCGAATTTCCTTTGCATTCGGCTTCGCTCAGGCAGCCAGCTTGCTCATTCAGCCACATTTACCATGCCTTCGGCTGCGCTCAGGCAGCTGGTTTGTCCATCAGTCAAATTTACCCTGCCTTCGGCTTCGCACAGGCAGCTGGTTTGCACATTCAGACAAATTTCCTTTGCCTTCGGCTGCGCTCAGGCAGCTGGCTTATTCTTTGAATTAGATTTCCACTGTCTTCGGCTTCGCTCAGGCAGCAAAATAATTTGGTTATTTTATTGAGTTAAAAAAGAAGTTGAGACCAATCAGGAATTTTTCTAAAAAAACTTATCCGAATGTTTTATAAGATAAGGAATACACATAGCGCAAATTCCAAATATTATTATAATACCCATTAATAAACCTCGAAAATGCGTGGTTTCAACTAGATTATCTGCATGTACCACAGAAGCCGTTCCCAATAAGGATAAAACAACAAGGACAATAATTACAACAAGGAAAATAATAGAAGGGTTTTTCATGATACTTGTCAGTGCCAGGTAAATAAGCGCGCACAATTCCAATGCAATCAATGAACCAAAAATGATTGATGATACATTGACAACCATTGAAGGGTTATAATCAGTTGACATGCGGTAAAAGAAATTAAAAACAAGCGTGGCCACTGTAGCAATAATGCCGGCAAAAACACCTGAAAAAAGTATTTTTGATAACTGGGTTTGATTATAATTGTACTCCATGTGTATTTTTTAAAAAATTTAGTTGATTTTGGAATTTGTAAAAAACCTGGTATTTAAAAACAGCGCTAAGGTAGTTATTTTCAAAAATACAAAGCAATTTTTTCTACAAACGTGGCTTGATTATTATTAAAAATTTTCATCCTGGTTCCAGGTAAGAATACTTTGAGTAAATGCGAGGTAGGCGGTTTTCATGAGTGGAAAGTCTTGCAGCATATCCAGATGTTTTTCAATCGTTGAAAAATCTTCGCGGATAGCCGGCCCCGTTTGCGTAGTGGCTGCAGGATAAGATCCAAGCCTGCGCGTAGTTTCATTGATCAGGGGAAGTAAGGAATTAAATGAAATTTTTTCTTTATAGCAATAATTTTCGGTGAGTGCATATAAATAGTTGGTGAAATTTGCTACAAACACAGCGGCGAGGTGAATTTTTTTTCTATGCAGGTCATCGGCCAATTGCACATTATCAGAAAGTGTTTTAGCAAATGCTTTTAATTGCTTTTTTGTAAAATCATTATTTCCATCAATTAAAAAAGGAATTTCCGGCAATTCTTCTATTTCTTTTCGCATGCTTTGCAACGGGTAGAGCACACCGTAATTTGATGAAGTATGATCAAGTACATGGATGGACATACTACCCGCGGTGTGCACCACCAGTTTATCTTCAAAGTGAATATCCATACTGATATTATCAATGGCCATATCAGAAACTGCAATAATGTAAAGCCCTGCATTCTGCGTAATTTGTTTTAATTCATAACCTGCTTTTGCACCGAGTTCTTTCGCGAGAAAGCTGGTATCAGCAGCAGAACGACCATTCACTTCTAAAATTCGATGGCCTTTTACTTTGCATAATTTCCCCAATACAGTTGCAGTATTTCCTGTGCCAATAATTGCAATGTCCATATTTGTAAATGTACGTTTTAATAAAAAGAAAAAAGGGAAGGATTGTTTGATAAAAAATCATTCTCCAAACAAATCATATTTTGATTTGGGGCGCAAATTTTCCAGCCATTGAAATCCTTTCAGGCGGATCGCAATATGATTGACCTGCCGCATGGGAAACACCGTTCCTTTCAAACCATTGATTCCTGAAATTCGCATGGGCTTTTTATTTTCAAAGCGAATATCATACGCATCTGCGCTGGATTGATTTACCCCAATAAATTTATTTTCTTCATCCTGCATATAATATATACTTTCAGCCGGGCTTCCCTTCGCGCGCATATAATCAATGTTACCATCAATAAAGTATCCATTAATG
>JBDTAN010000207.1:0-3434 GCA_039924585.1 Chitinophagaceae bacterium
GAACTCGAAGTGGCCATCGTCATTTGCAGAACTGGCAGAAATATTCGTGCAGAAGATGCGGATAATTATATCGGTGGTTTAATGATCATGAATGATATGAGTGCGCGTGGTTTACAAATGGAAGAAATGCAATTAAATCTTGGTCCTGCAAAAGGAAAAGATTTTTCTACAGTGATCGGTCCATATCTCGTAAGCATAGATGAACTTGAGCAATATGAAATTCCTGCGAAGCAAGGCCATACCGGAAAATCCTGGAATTTAAAAATGGAATGTACTGTCAATGGTAAAAAAGTAAGTGAAGGAAATGTGGGTGATATGGACTGGACTTTTGCAGAAATTATTGAGCGTTGTTCGTATGGCGTCACGCTTCAACCCGGCGATGTGATTGGCAGCGGAACCTGTGGTACCGGCTGTTTCCTGGAATTGAACGGAACAGGAAGGTTAAACGATCCCAACTTTACACCTCAATGGTTAGAGGCTGGTGATCAAATAAATTTATCTATTGATGCATTGGGTGTTTTGGAAAATACAATTGAAAAAGAAGACAGTGAATTTTCCTTGCTCGCGATTAAAAAAAACCAGGAAGCAAAATAAATTTTTCATCTTTTAATCACCAAAACGACTTTTCGTTTTAGGAATTAATTTAAGGCTTGTATGCAGTGATTGTTTTAACTGTGTTTTTAAAACTTCGCCCATATTCTTTGATCTTAAAAAAAAGCGTTGGTGAAAATGTTCAGTCAATTCTTTTCGGAGTTGCTCCATTTTTTCTGTTTTGGAAATATGATCACTCTGCATAATATCGAGCAATTCTTTAATCCGGTAGCGTGATGAAATAAGCCGGAATGCCATCATATTGTGCTCTTCCGCCTGGTATTGCGCAATGGTAGATGTGTTTAAATGTTTCATCACTAATTCAACAAGCGGCTTATTTTCTTTAAAGAATTGCGGGAGATACAAATTTTTCCGGCCTTCATAAGATTGCTGATCAAAATCAATTGCACGGATATTATATTGAACATCTTCAATATCCGGTGTAATATTAAAAACAAAATTATAACTACGCATATCGCCGAGCAGGCGTACAAAACAACGTTCATTAAATTTCACAAACTCCTTGGCAAGTCGGATGGGATTTGTATCCGGGCGGTTCAAATAATTTTGAATAAAAATATCTCCCGGAATTCCGGGAATATGCTCTTCTACCAGCGTCTGCTGATTCGTAAGATATATGATTCGATTGGGTGATAATAAGTGTTCCAACTCCAGACCATAGACACGGTTGGCATCCGCAGGTTTTATATAATAGTGATCATAGTTGTCATTAAATTTATTGATGATGCGAATGCGGAAAGGCTGGCTGTTCCCAAAACTACAAAAGTCTATCCTGGCCACATCGAGATGATTAATAAAACTAAAGTCTCCTTCTGTTTTAATACTTGCATAAATACTCACTAAACTTTCTCGCAAGTATTTCCAGTCGCGCATATCATAGCTTACCGTTTCCCAAAGTGTATCCTTACCATATTTATCTTTTAATGGAACTGAATAGTTAAACCGCAATAAATCCCTGTAACCCGCGGGAAGGCTCATTTCCCGGCCGTACTCCACCAGGTATTCCCGCAGTCGTTCACAGATCGGGTACAAAGGTTTTTTCCTCGTAGGCCGGATTGATTCCGTTTCGTTTTCGAGATAAGAAAATTTATTCATTCAATGATTTTCAATGAAAAAGCGTATTAATTAGAAACTGCATTTTTCACAATTTAAAAAAATTTATGAGCCTAAAAAAGTATTTCATTTTAAAAACCTTTCAATCATTCATCTGTGGATTTTTCAAAGGAGGGAGCGACCACCGTTTTTTGAAAAATCCGGCGATAAATTAAAAATGAAAGTATGTCTGCGAAAAATTTTAAAATTAAAAATAAGATACTTCCATTAATGCCCATGAATACAGGAATAAGAATAAAAAGATGCATAGGAATGACGCGCAGATAAGGGAGAAAAAACAGGTAACCAAAATTTACCGCGCGTGTTTTTTCCATTTGCTTCCGGTGCCTGAAATCAACCAAAGATTCCAAAAGGAAAAAAATAATACCAATGAAAACCATTTTAGTTAGTGCAGCATTAATACCTATTTGTGTGGCCAGGAAAATGGCGTATACAAAATGAAAAATTCCATAATGAATTAAAAAAAAGAAAGCCACACAACCATTCTGACTTTTTTGCATGGGTTGTCCATTTATTTTGAAACCTTCGGTATCAAAGACTTTCAGCGTTAGCAGGTCCAGAAAATTAAAGAGTCCAATGATCACACTTTGAAACCAATAAATCCAGATCACTGAATCAAATCCATTTGGTTGTGTAGTAAAATAATAAATGCAATAAAAATTTCCCAGCAAAAGCAGAAGAAAGGTTGGGGACAAAAATTTTTTATATTTATTTACCGCAATCATATCAGCGCATAGATAATGATTTATGTGGCTCAACGTATACCGCGAAAATGGTATTTTATAAATGAATCAGTGTGTGGATTTCTTTTTCGTCAGAAATATTGTTCATTTGTTTAAGTATCCATTTTGATTTCCAGTTTACATACCGGCTCATTGGCTCCACCGTATATAATTTCGGATTTGGTAAACAGGCTATAATCTGGGCACATTCGGTGCGCGTGAGTTTGCTTGCAGGTACATGATAATATGTTTGTGAAGCGGCCTCGATTCCATAAATTCCTTTGCCCATTTCAATCACGTTTAAATAAACTTCCATGATTCTTTTCTTCCCCCAGATCCATTCGATCATTTTGGTAAAATAAATTTCAGGAATTTTTCGAATGTATTTAGTGATGCCTTCACCCTGCCACAAAAAAACATTTTTTGCCGTTTGCTGACTAATGGTACTTGTGCCTGCACCCGCTTTTTTAGAACTATTTTTTTTACTGGCCTCGATACTTTTTTCTATAGCATCCCAATCGAAGCCACCATGCACCGGAAACAATTGGTCTTCGCTGGCAATCGCTGCCAGCTTTGCATTTGGAGGAATTTCATCCCATGAAATATAATCGCGGTGCAAACCATTTCCACTGACCCAGTCACTCAACTGCGTCATCGTAATTGGCGGCATCACCCATTTACAAATGAGGATATATAAAAATGAAGACAGGAAACAAAACAGCACGATGCGTTTAGTCCATTTCCATACACGATTTTTTGTTGATTTTTTTTTCCCGGCCATCGCCTAAAAATAATGTTATGGATTGGAAACCTGCATAAATACCAGCTTATATTTTTTACCGATTTTATACCCTTCCGGTGAATGCGTATGAAATGGATTTACAAATGCCATGACTACATTGATTGCGGCTGCCGAGAAAAACTGTACTGCATAAGTGGCGTTTTGATTTCCGGATATATGAATCTTATTGACCAGAAAAATACTTC
>JBDTAN010000208.1:0-6411 GCA_039924585.1 Chitinophagaceae bacterium
ATTGCTGGACCCGCAGGGAAAAGCAGTGATGAGCGGCCTGGAAAACCTGCAACTCGACGGCGTAAAAGAAGTGCGTGTTGGTAAACATATCACGCTGAATATTGAAGCCAGTTCACCCGAAGCCGCGAAAGCGTTGGCAGATGAGGCTTGTAAGAAATTACTCGCCAACCCGGTAATGGAATATTATGAAATAGAATTGGTTAGTTAGGCTAAAATAATTGCCGGAAAAAACAGGATATGCTCTACATCATTCCATCCCCAATCGGCAATTTAAAAGACATCACACTTCGCGCAATTGAACTTTTGAAAAGTGCAGATATCATCTTGTGCGAAGACACGCGCGTATCTTCAAAATTGTTGCATCATTACGAAATTTCCAAACCACTTCTCCCCTTTCATCAACATAATGAACACAAAGTTTTAACTTCAGTGATCGATCATTTGCTGGCCGGAAAAAATATTGCATTGCTCTCAGATGCAGGCACGCCGGGCATTAGCGATCCTGCATTTTTATTGGTGCGTGAATGCAACGAAAAAAATATTAAAGTAGAAACATTACCCGGTCCAACAGCTTTTGTACCGGCGCTTGTCAATAGTGGATTGCCAATTAACCGTTTTGTATTCGAAGGTTTTCTGCCATTGAAAAAAGGCAGGCAGACTTTACTCAAAGAATTATCGCTGGAAAAAAGAACCATGGTTTTTTATGAAAGCCCGATGCGGTTGTTGAAAACCTTGAAAGATTTTGAAACATATTTTGGTGCTACACGATTATGCAGCGTGAGTCGTGAATTGAGTAAAATGTTTGAAGAAAATAAGCAGGGAACTTTGCAGGAAGTGCATGATCATTTTAAAGATAAAAAAATAAGGGGCGAGATTGTGATTGTGGTGGCGGGGTGTTGAAAATTAAAATAGTTTTCTCTGAAACGTTTCTCAAAACAATCATGTGATCGTGTCACCCCTTGTAGGTTTTGGGAGGTTGTGGAATTATATTTATTACAATAATTTCAGCCCTCCGGGCTTTCGAACTTTCATAAATATTCTTGATTGAAAACGCGAATCTGGCCTCAGAAAAAAAGCGTTAAAAAAATTTGAATGTTGGCGTAAAAATGAAATAAATGTTACTACTGATAAGTAGAGAAAAAATGCTGGTAGGTCGCACGAAAGTCCATAAAAGATTAAAAGAACGGACTTATTTCATTTTAGCCATAAGTTCAAATTTTTATGTGTCCCGATAAATGAAATATTATCGGGAGCTTTTTTTGTGGAGCCTTGATTTTTTTGGTTACTTTTTTGTATCAAGACAAAAAAGTGACAAAGTCAATACCGAGATTTAATTATAATTTTATTCCACCATCACATCCATTTTTTTTATGCAATACAGAAAACTACTAACCGCGCTTTTACTCAGCACAATCATTTCCTGCAGTACCACATCGCATAATATTAGTGGCGTAGAAAAAGCGATGCACACGTATAATGAAAAAATAAAAAGCATGGATGTTGAAGCCATTTCCCTGATATTCACGCCTGATGGGCATCTCGGTGAAATGGCCACGGGCCGTGATTCCATAAAAGCTTTTTTATCTTCTTTTAAAAATGTGCAGGTACTTACTCAAAACTCTACAACTGATTCAATAAAAATAATAAAGGATACTGCCATTCAAACCGGCACTTATATGCAATCAGATATTATAAATAGGAAAGACACATTACATGTAAGTGGTACATTTACCGCGCGTTGGGAATGGGTGAAAGGCAGTGGATGGCTTTTGGAAAAAATGAATACGGAAGCGAAGTGAATATTTGATATTTGATATCCTCGGCTGAGCGGAGTCGAAGCCGTTGTTTCAAGTTGATGTCGTCGGCTGAGCGTAGCCGAAGCCGTTGTCCATAATCTGTTATTTAGTGTTTCTTGTTTAGTGTTTGATGTCGTCGGCTGAGCGGAGCCGAAGCCGTTGTCCATAATCTGTTATTTAGTGTTTCTTGTTTAGTGTTTGATGTTGGCGGCTGAGCGAAGCCGAAGCCGTTGTTTCAAGTTGATGTTGGCGGCTGAGCGAAGTCGAAGCCGTTGTTCCTGGTCTGTTATTTCGTGTTTAATGTTGGCGGCATTGTCATTAACCATTTACCATTTACCATTTCTTTTTTATCTCTTAGTTTTATATATGATTTACTTTCTAATTTCTACTATAGTTTTTATCCTCCTCCTCATTCTTGCAATGTGGCTGTTTGTACATTTCCACTATAAAAAAAATGTAGCATCGCTTTTTTCCAACCTTCACTTTTCAGAAAAAATATATGAAGAAAAAATTTTAAGTGGCCTGCCTGCACCCGTTCAACGCTATTTCAAACATGTTTTAAAACCCGGGCAAAAATATATTTCCTGTGCACGCTTAAAACATTCGGGTATGTTTAAATCAAGCGACAAAGACAAATTTGAAAAAATAAAAGGGGAACAATATTTTACATCTGTTTCGCCTGGTTTTATCTGGAAAGGAAAAACGTCTTTATTCACAGCCATTGATATGTACCTGCATTGTAAAGGACAATTAAGCGTGTATCTCTTTTCATTTTTGCGCATTTTACATGGAAAAGGCATTACGTATGACCAGGGAGAACTGCTTCGCTGGTTGGGTGAAAGCACCTGGTGTCCCACCAACCTGCTCCCGGCTGAAAACCTTTCCTGGACTGCAATTGATGATAGGTCAGCTAACTTGTTGTATAAAATAAACGAACTGGAACTTTCTTATAAAGTTTTTTTCAATAAAGAAAATGAAATTGTATCCATGCAAACAAAAAGATATAAGGGAAAAGAAGAATTACAGGATTGGATTGGCCATTTTTCCGTATATAAAGAAATGTATGGCATGATCATTCCTACATTACTGGAAGGTGCCTGGATCGTGCAGGATGAAGAACAACCATACGCAATTTTCGAAGTGGATATGATTGAATTCGATGTTGCTGAAAAATTCTGAGCCTTCATATATTAACCACGTATTGTAATTTTTTTCCCAAAAACAACTTACATTACAATTCGAAAAAAAACTTTCTATAAAATTTCTTTATGAATTTAAATGATGCGTATAAACTGATCTCCGATAAATTGACAACCTGGTTGCATGAACTGATTAAAATGCTTCCGAATATTTTAACGGCGGTGATCGTATTGGTCATTGGCCTCTTCCTGGCAAAGCAAATAAAAAAGTTAGCTGCAAAATTCATCAACAAAATATCTGCTCATAAAGTATTAAATGGATTACTTGTTGCCATTATTCATTTGTTTTTTATAGGTATTGTCATCTTTATTGTTTTGAGTATTCTTCAATTAGATAAGGCAGTGACTTCTTTGCTGGCCGGTGTTGGTATTACAGGACTGGCAATTGCTTTTGCTTTCCAGGACATTGCTGCAAATTTTATTTCTGGCGTTTTTATTCTACTGCGCAAGCCCATTCATGTAGGAGATATTGTAAAATTGAAAACATATATGGGCAAAATAGATTCCATCAATTTAAGGGATACAGTCGTACGCACTTTCCAGGGGCAACTCGTGATCATCCCCAATAAAGAAGTGTATCAAAATCCTATTGAAAATTTTACGCAACTGGGCAAACGAAGGCTGGATATCTCTGTGGGTGTGTCTTACGGCGATGATCTCGAAAAAGTGCAAAGAGTAACTATGGAAGCTGTTAAAAATATTGAGGGCCTTTCTAAAGATGATGATACCACTTTTTTTTATCAGGAATTTGGTGACAGCTCCATCAATTTCCTCGTGCGATTATGGTTGAATTCCCCTGAACAAAACGTTTATTGGACAGCCTGCCACCAGGCTATTATGCGCATCAAAAAAGCGTTTGATGAAAATGATATCATGATACCATTCCCTATAAGCACGTTGGATTTTGGCATTAAAGGGGGCGTATCGTTGAGTGAAACACCGATTCAATCCGGCAAATAAAAAGCATGTGTATGTATAATAAATTCCAATTCATCCAATCATTATTCATCAAATAATTATTGGTAGTTTTACGCAGGAAAAATCAACTTTAAAAAAATGAAATATTTAAAATCTGCTGTTGTTTTCATACCATTTTTTTTCGCTGTTTTATTGGCGCAGGCGCAAGCGCCAAAAGATACCATTACCTCGAAACAAAATGATTCGTTGAATGCAGTTGTATTAAATAATTATAAAGCAAAACTCGCAGAAATTGAACAACAGCGTTTGCAGGATTCTGTAAAAAAAGCAGCGCTGGAAATAGAACTGAATTCTCTAAAAACCACAGATAATTTAAAAAAAGAGGAATTACAAAAAGAACTTCTCGGCATTCAAAGTCGCGATAGTGATAGGCTCGCACAAAAAAGAATACAAATAGATTCCCTGCGAAACATTACCAAAGGATATCCCGTCATGGGATTTTTCAAGGATACATTATTTTATGTGTATAGCAAATTGGGAAGTTTTACTTCAAAGGATCGCGCAGAAGCAATTACCAATAAAGTGCATGACCTGGCCGATAATTTTTTATTCAAAACTGATTCTGTAAAAATAATTCCTGCTGAAACTACTGTAGATGTTGTATTTGGTACAACTATTATCACGAGTATTTCCGAAAATGACGCGCTCTGGAATAATTCCACCAGGGAAGAATTAGCGCAAAAATATAAAATGATCATTGGAGATGCGGTGATGCATTATAAATCTGAAACAAGTTTTTCCACGCTCATCAAAGAAATTGGCCTTGCACTTTTAGTTATTCTTATTATTACTTTTTTAATAATTTATCTCGGCAAATTTTTTAAATGGTCTGCAAAAAAAATTGAACAACAGGAAGGCAAAAGATTGAAAGGAATCACCATAAAAAATTATACATTATTTGATGCAAAGCGCGAAGTGAATGCATTGCTTACAGCAAATACGGTGATCAAATGGTTTTTTATTATACTGGTTATTTACTTAACCTTGCCTATTTTATTTGGCATTTTTCCCTGGACAAAAAACTTCGCGGAAACATTATTCGGTTATATTCTTGACCCGATTAAAGGTATTGCGCTCAGTCTTTGGAATTACTTGCCAAAATTAATTACGATCATCGTCATCGTATTTTTCTTTAGATATGTTTTCCGCGGCTTGCATTTTTTAAAACTGGAAATTGAAAGAGGTGCATTGCATATCCCGGGATTTTTCCCTGACTGGGCAAATCCTACTTACCAGATCGTGCGCGTATTGATTTTTGCTTTTATGGTCATTGTAATCTGGCCCTATTTACCCGGCAGTAATTCCGCTGTATTCCAGGGTGTGTCTGTATTCCTTGGTTTTTTGTTCACCTTTGGTTCTGCAGGATCTTTGTCCAACTTAGTGGCAGGTTTTATCCTCACATATATGCGTTTATTTAAAATTGGTGACCGTGTAAAGATCGGTGAACAAACCGGTGACGTGATCGAAAAATCTTTACTGGTGACGCGTATTCGCACGATTAAAAATGAAATAATTTCCATCCCGAATTCAAACGTGATGAATGCGCATACGATCAATTATAGCAGTGATGCGCCTGATAAAGGTTTGATCGTGCACTCAACAGTTACGATCGGGTATGATGTGCCATGGAAAGATATGCACCAGGCACTCATAGATGCGGCTTTGAAAACGGAAGATATTCTACAAACACCACTGCCATTTGTATTACAGACAAGCCTCGAAGATTTTTTTGTGGCTTATCAAATAAATGCCTACACCAGGGAACCAAATAAACAAGCGGTGATCTATTCCAACCTGCATCAAAATATACAGGATGTATGTAATGAAAGAGGTATTGAAATCATGTCACCGCATTACCGTGCAAACCGCGATGGTAATACGACCACTATTCCTGCGGACTATTTACCAAAAGACTACAAAGCGCCGGGTTTTAATATTCATGTAGATAAGGATGACAGTGATAATAATAAATAATAAGTTTCCAAATAATAAAATCCAAAAAGATATATGACTATTAATGAATTTTTGAAATATAAATTGATAGATGCCGGGGAATTTTCATTAACTGTTTCTTCACTGCTGATCTTTGTAATTTTTCTCATCGTCGTTATTTTTTTTCTGAAATTCATTAAGAAAATTATTTACCGTTCCAAAAGATTTGATGTTGCCAAAAAATACGCGATCTACAGCCTGATCAAATATGTCATTGTTGTTTTTGCGGTGATTTATACGTTGAAAATATTTGGCGTTGATTTTACATTATTATTCGGCGCAAGTGCTGCCTTACTGGTTGGTATTGGCCTGGGTTTACAAGGCTTGTTCAGCGATTTTGTTTCCGGAATAATTATTCTTATTGATTCAACCATCAAAGTAGATGATGTGATCGAAGTGAATGGGCTGGTTTGCCGGGTGCAGGAAATTAATTTACGCACCACAAC
>JBDTAN010000209.1:0-2655 GCA_039924585.1 Chitinophagaceae bacterium
TGGATGAATACCTCGCCAATACACCAGCAGGAATTTTAGAAATGCTTCGCATTAAAGGTATTGGTCCAAAAAAAATTGCAACCATCTGGAAAGAACTTGAAATAGAAAATATGGGTGAACTGTTATATGCGTGCAATGAAAATCGCTTGCTTTTATTCAAGGGATTCGGTGCTAAAACACAACAAAATATTAAAGAAGCAATCGAATTTTTTCAAAAAAATATTGGCAGTTATCAGTATGCGGCTATTGAAGAATATGCACTGGCTTTTACACAAAATATCCAGGAAATTTTCCCAGATTTCCAATGTATTCCAACAGGAATTTTCAGGAGAAATATACCGGTGATAGATAAATTAGAATGGATAACGACCATTGAAAAAAATAACCTTACTGATTATTTTGAGGTAAATGGGTATAAAAAAATATTTGAAGAGGTAGAATCGGTTCATTATAAAGGAGAAGAAAATGTATTGCTCATTTTTTATTTAGCAAACTCAGAAACCTGCATTACAAAGCTTTTCCGGCATTCCTGTAGCGAGGAATTTTTAAATACATGGCTTCTAAAATTTCCCTTAAACATGAATTATGCAGATGAAACAGCCATTTTCGCAGAAGCCGGAGTTTCCTATATTCCTTCTTTTCTCCGGGAAACAGAAGCAATTATTCAAAAAGCTAAAGATGGAAATTTGCCTGTACCAATAGAGCCAACTGATGTGAAAGCCGTGATACATAGCCATAGTAAATGGAGTGATGGCGTAAATTCCATTGAAGAAATGGCTGTTGCTGCAAAAGAAAAGGGTTATGAATATTTGGTTATCAGCGACCATTCCAAATCTGCATTTTATGCAAATGGTTTGGATGAAAAAAGAATATTTGCGCAGCACGAGGAAATTGATTTACTCAATAAAAAATTGTCTCCATTCAAAATTTTCAAAAGTATTGAATCTGATATCCTCAATGATGGCAGCCTGGATTACGCAGAAAATATTTTAGAAACATTTGACCTGGTGATCGCATCTGTTCATTCCAATTTAAAAATGACAGAAGAAAAAGCGATGTCGCGTTTAATGGCTGCTATTCAAAATCCTTTTACCAATATTCTCGGTCACATGACTGGTCGTTTATTACTTTCCAGGAATGGTTACCCGGTTGATCATGAAAAAATAATTGATGCTTGTGCAAAACACAATGTAGTCATCGAGATTAATGCGCATCCGAAAAGACTGGACATTGATTGGAAATGGATTCCATATTGTTTGGAAAAAAGTGTATTGCTTAGTATAGATCCCGATGCACACAGCATTCATGGTTTTGCAGATATTAGATTTGGTGTATTGGCTGCGCAAAAAGGATGTCTTACAAAGGAAAATAACCTGAGCAGTTTTTCATTGGCTGCTTTCGAATTATTTTTAAAAAAGCAACAGGCAAAAAGAAATATTTAAACTGAAAGTGGCAATGATACATAAAATGTTGTGCCTTCATTTTCCTCTGTTTGAAACCAAATTTTTCCACCGGCATTTTCTACAATGCCTTTACAAATAGCCAGGCCAAGGCCCGTACCGGAAGTTTTCGTAGTAAAATTTGGTGTAAATATTTTCGTTTGCATTTCGGGACTGATGCCTGCGCCTTTATCCGCAACAGCCACCAGCGCTTCATGTTCTGTACATTCCAGTGAAATATTGATATGGACCTGGCCAATGTCTGACGAAGCTTCAATAGCATTTTTTATAAGGTTTGTAAACAAACGGTTTACTTGTATTTTATCTTCATTTAGTAAGCATTCTTTTTCGGGTAAGTTTAATTGAATTTGAACACTCTCTTTTGACTGAAACAATAAAGAAAGTGATGAAAGCATTTCATTTAAATTAAAAGATTCTTTACGTGCAGTAGCAATATTTGCAAACTGTGAAAAATCGCCTGCTATTTGTGCAAGCTGGTCGATCTGTTCTACCAGTGTACTTGCTACTTGCCGGGAAAGGTCTTTCACATTAGGGTCATTTTTATCAATAGCCCTTTGAAGATATTGAATACTTAATTTCATGGGCGTGAGCGGATTTTTTATTTCATGCGCTACTTGCCTTGCCATTTCGCGCCAGGCTCCTTCACGTTCACTGCGGCCAAGTGCCTGGGCACTTTCATCCAGTTTTAAAAGCATTTTATTATATTCTTTTACCAATAAACCCAATTCATCATTTCTTTTCCAGGTAATTTCTTCATTCACTTTTCCCAGGCTTATTTCTTTCATTTTATTACCAATGAGTAAAAAAGAGGAGGTAATCCTACGCGTAATAAATAAGGCAATGGTGCCGGCTAAAATAAATATGAGTGCATTTAAATTTATAAGTGTAACAAGGAAGTTCGATATCTCCTGCTTCAATTCATTTTGCGAATTCAGATAAGGCACATTCAGGTAGGCAATGGTCACGCCCTGTTCATCTTTAACTGGCTGGTATATACTTAAGAAAGAAAAACTGGCCGCTTTTTCATTTTCAATGACCTTGATTAGATAACTATAATGCATCTGGTAGAAAGCATCCGGGTTCATTTTATCACTTAAAACCTGTTTGTTGAAAATATAAGGTTGCGAACTAGCTTTCAGGTTTCCATTTACATCATAAAAATTCACATCCGTATTTTGTACTTCAGCAATTTCAA
>JBDTAN010000210.1:0-2502 GCA_039924585.1 Chitinophagaceae bacterium
ATAATAAAGCCAGCAAAACAAAAGGTAGTACAAGAAACATGATCAGGCAAAACATGATCAGCGCATACACACTATAAACAATTTGAAGTATGCGCAATAATGACTTCATGCATGATTTATTTTGAAAAAAGTATATTTAATTTCCCATGCTTTGAATGATATCATATTTGGTAACTATATGCAATGAACCAGTTTCATCTTGGGCAAGAACAGCGCCATTTTCTTTTGTAATTAATTTCCCTAATTTTTCTACAGGTGTAGTAAAATCAACAATAGGATATGGCGCTTCCAATATATTTTTAATGGTTTCATTTTGCAGGTCACTGTTTTCAAAAACTTTTTGAAAAAGCCCGCTCTCACTGATACTGCCGGCCAATTGGCCGTCTTGCATCACCGGAATATTTTCGATACTATATTTTTTCATCAGTGCGACAGCCGCAGAAATATTTTCAGAAGCATCAATGGTGATAAGCTTTTTATGTCCACGTGCAGAAACAATATCCTTAAATGTTTTCACATCCAGAAAACCACGTTCCATCATCCATTGATCATTATAAATCTTACCTACATAACGACTTCCATGGTCATGTAAAATACAAACAACTACATCGTCTTTTTTCAATGAACCACTTAATTGCATTAAACCCTGAATACAGCTTCCTGCACTATATCCGCAAAACAAACCTTCTTCTTTAGCAAGCCGTCTTGCCATCACCGCGCCATTTTTATCACTCACTTGTTCAAAATAATCAATCACGGACATATCATAATTATCCGGTACAAAGTCTTCCCCGAAACCTTCTGAAATATACGGATGCACTTCATTCATATCCACTTCACCTGTACGAAAATATTTTGTGAGTAATGAACCTTCCACATCAATCGCCCAAATTTGTATATCTGGATTTTTTTCTTTTAAAAACATAGCTGTACCTGTAACAGTTCCTCCTGTTCCTGCGGTGCAAACAAGGTGTGTAATTTTGCCTTCCGTTTGTTCCCAAATTTCCGGGCCTGTTGTTTCATAGTGTGCAAGCCTGTTTGCGAGATTATTGTATTGATCAAAATGAAAACTATTGGGTATTTCTTTTGCTAAACGTTTTGCCACGGAATAATAACTTGCAGGATCTTCAGGTTCAACATTTGTTGGGCAAACAATCACTTCTGCACCAACGGCTTTTAAGATGTCGCTTTTTTCTTTGCTTTGTTTATCAGTTGTGGCAAAAATACATTTGTAACCTTTCACGATTGCCGCTAAAGCAAGCCCCATGCCCGTATTACCGGAAGTACATTCTATGATCGTACCGCCGGGTTTCAATTTTCCTTCCTGTTCCGCCACTTCAACCATCTTCACTGCCATGCGGTCTTTGATAGAATTGCCGGGATTAAAATAATCCACTTTTGCAAGTACAGTACAAGGAAGATCTTTCGTTATTTTATTGAGCCGGATGAGCGGTGTATTTCCAATCGTTTCCAGAATATTATTCAGCCACATATTGTTGTTTTTGGGGCAAATGTACAATTTCTAAAGGAGATGAAAAGATGCCGGAAATTGTCTGGATTTTTTGTAAAAAATTCAGTGGAAATAGACAGCAGAAAATTATTTGATTGTATAACGAATACCAATGCCGCCCCAGCCACCTTCAAAATAATTATAGCCAACAAAATTAAATGAAGGCTGCCAATCAAGACTGATATTAATTGGCGCGCCTGAAAATTTATAATCAAGTCCTAAAACACCATCAATTCCAATAGCGATTCCGCCATCATTTACAGGATGGTCTTTTTTCCAATTATTACTCCATCCGCCTATATGTGCACCCGGCCCGGCATACCATTTTAAGCCATTCACATCACTAATATCGCCATGAAATTCATACAAGCCGGTAACACGGAATCCATCATTCCAAAAATATCCAAGGCCTTCTATCGCTACATCATTTTTAATAAAATGTTTAACAGAAATTGCACCGGGATAAAATTTCAAACCGATGGCTGTTTGATAATCACTAGTTGTATTCTGCGCATTTATTTGAGAAAATAAAAACGCACCTATAAAAAATAATACAATCTTTTTAAACATAATAAAAGTGTTAAGATTAATTTTTTAAAAAGTAAATCGCGCAGCAACTCCACCCGTTGCTGGCGCAAATGATGCATTACCTATTAAAGTAACAGCCGGTTGCCAGTCAACGCTAAAATTCAATGGCAGATCAGGTATCTTATAATCCAAACCGATAATACCATCAATACCAATATCAGCCCTGCTTCCATAAGATTCTTTGTATTGGTCTTTCCAAAAACCTACATGTACACCAGGCCCTACAAACCAGGACAGGGTTGGGATTTTGGGGAATGCATAAAAATTAAATTCATACAATCCACTCACGCGAAAACCTTTATTCCAGCCCGTCGCCTGGAACTCCAGGTTCTTTGTATCTGCAATAAATTTTTTATACGTAACAGAAAACCCGCCGGGTAATTTCACACCAATTGCCAGGTTAT
>JBDTAN010000211.1:0-2709 GCA_039924585.1 Chitinophagaceae bacterium
GATGCTTTCCAATCCGCTTGCACAATACCGGTTGATAGTTATTCCTGCGACATCTTTTCCCAATGCACGTGCTGCTATGATGCGCCCAAACTGCAATCCCTGTTCCGCTTCGGGAACCGCATTTCCAACGATCACATCATCCACGCGCGAAGCTTCGAGTTCCGGCACAGATGCCATTAACCCTTTGATAACGGTAATGGCCAAATCATCCGGCCGGTAAAATCTGAAAAAACCTTTTTTACTTTTTCCAACTGCGGTACGGTATCCCGCAATAATGTATGCTTCCTGCATATTTAATTTTTTGTGTATCAAAATTAACTGAAAGTTGTTGATGCAACCTATGCTTCGGGATAAGATTTTGTTAACCCCAATAAAGCGGATTTAAAAATCATCCCGCGGAGAAATGCGCCGCCGTTGATTTTTAAGAAGCGATTGTCTTTTTTTATGCTCAATTCTTTTTTCTGCAACTACTTTCCCGGGCTTCGTGGCAATGCGGGCTTTCTTTGTTTGCAAGGCATGAAAAATTAAATCATTCATCTTTTCAATGACGGCTTCTTTATTAGCCAGTTGTGTTCGGTGCGCTTGTGATTTAACCAATAAAAATCCTTCACGCGTAATTTTATTGTTCAGTTTGGAAAAGATAATTGCTTTCTGTTCGGGTGTATAAAAAGTTGAATTTTCTATATCCCATTTTCCAATCACCATGGTCTCTACCTTGTTTACATTCTGGCCGCCTTTCCCGCCGCTGCGTGCTGTTTGAAAAATAATTTCCGGTGTAATGTCTATCTTCATTTTATAAAATTAAGAAAGACATGCGGCTTGTGCTTCAAAGAGTAAAAAATGCTTCCGTAAAAGTGGATGAAAAAATTGTTGGGCAAATAGAAAAAGGGTTGCTGGTTTTTGTAGGAATTGAAGATGCCGACAATGAAGAAGACATAGAATGGCTTTGCAATAAAATAGTGAACCTGCGCATTTTTGATGATGAACATGGCGTGATGAATTTGAATGTGCAGGAAGTGAAAGGAAATATTTTACTCATCAGCCAGTTTACTTTGCATGCTGCTGTAAAAAAAGGCAATCGTCCTTCTTATATCAAAGCAGCGAAACCTGGAATCGCCATTCCTATGTATGAAAAAATGAAAACGCAACTGGAAACCAGTATGGGGAAACCCATACAGGCCGGCATTTTCGGCGCAGATATGCAGGTGCAATTACTTAATGATGGTCCGGTAACAATTTTAATTGATTCAAAAAATAGGGAATAATTTTTTCCATAATAATATAAAAAATATGAGACTTTTGGAAGCGCAAAAAACAGTGGATGACTGGATACAATCTACAGGCGTGCGGTATTTTAATGAGTTGACCAATCTCGGAATTTTGCAGGAAGAAACCGGAGAACTTGCGAGATTAATTGTGCGCATATATGGCGAACAAAATTTTAAGGAAAATGAAAAACCTGTAGATGCGGAGACTGGAAAAAAAATGCTTGCCGATGAAATGGCCGATGTGTTGTGGGTATTAATTTGTCTTGCCAATCAAACGGGTATTGACCTGGAAGATGCTTTTGCAAAAAATATGGAAAAGAAAAATACGCGTGATGCGGAAAGGCATTTGAAGAATGAAAAGTTGAAAGGGTGAATATTATAGAAAGATGGATTTAAGAATTTAGGTTCTTTAATGCCAGGCAAAGTCTGGTATTTATTTGCATGATTAGTTTTAAATTAAGGATTGCCGGGAAAGGAATATATCAAGTTGTATCAGGAACAGGTACAAGGGCAATTCATGATGCTGTTGAAAAAAGCTCTAATAAAAAACATGATGAAAATAAGTAAGAGGCTAAGTAATATAGTAGTTTTAATAATTGCAGTTGTACTTCTTTGTTTTTACTTCTGGAAAGGACAAAAACATACAGAAATCATTCAAAAAGATATGCAATTTACAAGTGGTAAGGTAGTTGAATGCAAAGTAGATCATAGGGCATCTGTATGGATTAAATATACTTTTTTACATAATAATGAAAATTACATAAAGGAACAGTCTGTGAATATTAATTTAGGGGCAGGAAACTTAGTTATTAATAAAAATTTCCCTGTTGTTTTTTCGAACAAAAAGCCAGAGATTAATGAAATGCTGATTTTTCCTAAAGATTTTGAAAGGTATTCCCTGCAATATCCAGATAGTCTAAAATGGGTTAAAAAGTTACTAAAATAGAATTAAAATGAAATTGATCAATTAGAGCAATCCGCAGAGTTCTTCAAGGACTCCAAGGATTTTTAATAAAAGCCACACTTAGTCTGTAATTCAAAATTATAGTGTAAAGAGTAAATTTAAAAGATCAATATTTAATAAATCGCTTCACATTATTTAAATACATTTAAGATGATGCCTGGCTTTTATTTGCATCCTTAGTTTTAAACTAAGGATAGCCGGTTTGTCCCAGTGATAGGAGACAGCCTCGTTTTATAAGAAATGTATTACTTCTTCAGTTAACGGCTTTAATCTTTTAAACTACCAGAAATCTATTTAATGGCCGGGGCCGAAAAAGATATAAAAACAAGAAGCTTTTTTAATTCAGTTTTTCAAAGTGAATATCAAGTCTCTTGGCCTTTTTGTAATAATCAAGCATCAAAACCTGACCTTGCTTGCCCGGCAAAACAGATGAACTGGATGCATCCGATTTAGTGTTGATCTTATCTGTTGTGATCT
>JBDTAN010000212.1:0-6630 GCA_039924585.1 Chitinophagaceae bacterium
GCGGATAAAAATCCTGCGCCTCTTTTTATTTCTTAAATGTTAACTCAAGCCTTATCAAAACTGATACATTCTTTTAATTCTTTTTCTGTGTAAGCCACATTATATTGCTTTAATACATCATCCGGCACGCCGTTCCATTGCGTAGGCCTGTTGCCCATATAGCCTACATCTTTTACGCCCATTTCTGAAGTAAAAAATCCGGTGGCGGATAAATCCCTCATGCGGTTGAAAAATGCGACACCCTGTTCCATCTCGGGTTTTGCTTTTTTAGGATAAGCAATCATATCCACGATCTCAATTTGTTGCGCCGGCGTACAATCTTTAAATGCTGTCGTATACCTGTTCAAACATTCTATATCCAGCCAGCGCAAACCGCCGCGCATTGGAATTTGATGTGCCGGCATATCATTTACTATAAAATCTATAAATGCCGGAACACCTGCATCTGTTGCACTTCCGCTTATTTCATCTTTGGGAATAATGATATCTGCCAATACACCGATCGTAGCCATTTCTTCAGCTGTAAAAAAATGCATCGCCGCAAGTGTATTATTATAGACGATTTCTTCCGGCATCCTGTCCGGCGGCGGCACATCAGGCGTATCTTTTTTTACAACTACTTTTTTCGGTTCTGTGTTACAAGCTTCCAAAAGAACGCCTGCAGAAACGGTACTGATCGCGATGGTTTTAAGTGATTTTCTCCTGTCCATAAAATCGGATTTAAAATATTAAAATTTTTTTATTTCAACGTTTATTTTTGAAAATTATAATTCCTGTTTTTTCATCTGGTCAATAATATATTCACTGGCCCGCATGGATAGTGCAAGAATAGTGAGCGTAATATTTTTATCTGCCTGGGAAGTAAACTGGCCACCATCTACGCAAAAAACATTTTTGCAATCGTGTGCCTGGCTCCATTTATTCAAAGCAAAATGTTTCGGGTCATTTCCCATGCGCACAGTGCCGGCTTCATGAATAATATTTCCGGGTTGGTGCAAACCATAATTATTTTCCGGCCCGTTATCGCCGCCCCAGGTAATGATCGCACCCATATTGTGCATGATCTCTTTAAAAGTTTCCTGCATGTGTTTCGCCTGGTTCACTTCATAATCACTCCAGGAAGTATTGAACCGAAGCACAGGAATACCGTATTTATCCACCATTTCGGGATCAATTTCACAATAACTTTCTTTGCGCGCAATACCTTCACCACGACCGGCCATTCCTACGGAAGCGCCATAAAAAAAGCGAATATCTTCTTTGAGGGATTTGCCATAGCCACCGGCTTCTTTTGTTTTTCCGTGCACGGCAAATTTCCCATTTAAACTTTCCATACCCATACCAAATCCATACGCAGGCTGTTCAAAACCGCCCCAGTATTCGATATGGTAACCGCGTGGAAAATCGAGTTTTTTATTATCCAGCCACCAGGGCGTGTACACATGCATGCCGCCAACGCCATCTTCATTGTATCTTTTGCGATCAAACAATTCCGGGAGTACGCCACCCAGGTCCATTCCCGTGGAATCATGTAAATATTTTCCGACAACATCGCTCGAATTCGCCAGGCCATTTGCGTGGATGGAAGATTTTGAATTCAATAATAAACGCGCACTTTCGCAGGCGCTTGCCGCTAATATTACCACGCGGCCTTCCACCTGATATTCCTGCATGTCATCTTTATTAATATAAGAAACACCGGTTGCTTTTCCTTCCGCATTGGTATTTACTTCACGCACCATGCAGTTGGTATATAAATCCATATTACCCGTCGCCAGCGCGGGTTTTACCAAAACAGAAGAGGATGAAAAATCCCCATACACTTTACAACTCCTGTTGCATTGACCGCAATAAAAACATACACCGCGGTCTTCATTTATTTTTTTTGTAAGAATAGATAAGCGCGAAGGAATTACCGGGATATTCAAACTTTCCCCGGATTTTTTGATCATCAGTTCGTGAAGTCTTGGTTTTGGAGGTGGAAGAAAAACACCATCCGGGTCATTAGGCAAACCTTCGTTTGTCCCAAACACGCCGATCAATGCTTCTACTCTATCATAGAAAGGTTTTACTTCATCGTATGTAATCGGCCAGTCCTCACCCAGGCCATCAACACTTTTTCTTTTAAAATCCCGCGGGCCAAAGCGAAGGGCAATCCTGCCCCAGTGATTCGTGCGGCCACCCACCATACGCGCGCGCCACCAATCCCATTTTGTACCATTCACATGTGTATAAGGTTCACCATCTATTTCCCAGCCCCAAAAACATCCGTCGAAATCACCAAATGGGCGAAACTTTGTACTGGCACCGCGACGGGGTGATTCCCAGGGATTTTTTAATTGCGCTGAATTAATTGCCGGGTCATAGTTTGGTCCGGCTTCCAGCAAACAAACTTTGAGTCCGGCTTTAGATAAAATATATGCAGCCATCCCGCCACCAGCGCCTGATCCAACAATAATTGCATCATATTTTTTTGGTTGCTTTTTTATTTCGAGTCTTCCCATATACAAATATTTTTTGATTGAAAATGAATGCTGTAAAGTAGGAAATTATGAAATAGTAAAAATTATTTTTATTTAAATGAAAAAAATATTTGCTCCTAAAAAATGGTTACTATTGTTTTTTTAAAAAAAATATTTTATATTGTATAACATCAAAATCAATAATTATGATCAGGCTACAAGTGATAGGCAATCTTGGTAAAGATTGTACAGTGAATAATGTGAATGGAAAAACAGTAATCAATTTTAATGTAGCGCATACAGAAAAATTCAAGGATGCGCAGGGCAATCAAAAAGATAAAACAGTATGGGTAGAATGTGCTTACTGGACAGACAGGACGGCCGTTTCGCCTTACTTAAAAAAAGGAACGCAGGTATTTGCAGAAGGTACGCCTGATCTGAGGACTTATACAACTGCAGATGGAAAACAAGGTGCATCTTTAAGCTTACGTGTTTTTAGTGTGCAATTGCTGGGTAGTAAAGGTTCCAACGGAGGCGAGGAAAATCCTTCTTACAATGACAACAGGAGCATGCCTGCTGAAACCAGTAGTGGAAATAATTCCAGTGCGGAAGATGATTTGCCGTTTTAAATTACGGGAATTTGATATCATTTTGGTCAATAAATTTAAGAATTTGATTTCTTTAATTGTACGTTGTAGATGCCAGGATAACGTTGACTGTTTTAAATTATTGGATGCACATTACTTTACACGAAATGATGACTTTTCATAAATCATAACTACAATTTAAAAACCTTATTACCTTAGTAAAGCTGAATCTCACAATTAGTCAGACCTTATTACCTTATAAAATGAGTTTTTAAAATAAGGTAATAAGGTTTGATTTTAATTTTATTTATGCTTGTTACTAAGGTAATAAGGTTTGCAGTTTTTTTGCCCATACTGTTCGGCTCATCAGAATTGTCAAAGCCCAAAAAAATATATGAAAATTTGTACGTAAAATGCCGGCTATAAACCCTCTTTATATTTTTTAATTTTATACCAAAATATCGTCTCGATTGGGCTTGCTTAATCAAAAAAAATAACTCATTTCTATTTATTGTTTCCAACAAATAAAAATGAGTTATAAAAAATTCAAATTGTAAAGGAGAAAATAAAATTCCAAATCGAAATCAAAAAATCCTAAATCCTACATCAACACATCCTAAATTTCTTTCATTCACAATTTACCATTAACCATTCACAATTATTCCCTGATTAATTTCAGTCTCACGATTTTATCTTGTTGCGCTACCTGCACAAAATAAGTGCCTTGTGCCAATGCTCTTATGTTCAATATTGCAGAACTGCTTTGTGTAAAATTCTGACTACTGATTTCTCTGCCCTGCATATCGGTGATTTTTATAATGGCAGTTATATTTTTATTTAAACCTTTTACTGTTACCGTATTTTTTGCAGGGTTTGGATACAAAGAAATAATGCCATTATCATTGACCACTACTTTCACAACAGGGCTGAAAGTAGTGGTACCATTGACTGCATTTTCCTTTATTCTATAATAGCTGATTCCATCCAATGGGTTTTTATCGGTATAACTATAATTACTTGCCATGCCTTTTGCCGGAACAGTGTTGATGCCTGCATAATCATTTGCATTGCCACTTCTTTCAACTGTAAAAGATTTTGTATCACTTTCATTGAGTGTTTGCCAGGTGATGGTGATGCCATCTTTATTTTGTGCGGCTTTTAAGTCTTTGAAGTTGGCGGCGAGGACATTGTCACCATTGAAACGGGAGATGAATGCATAAGTTTGACCTGGTTGTGGAGTGTATATACCAGTTACTAAAATTTTACCATCATTTAACACATGTACACTGGTTCCGGCTACTAAGTCTAATGTATAAAAAGAAGCTGATATACCATCTACACCAAAAACAGGATCTAATTTTCCGTTTTCTAAATATCGAACTAATAAAAGGGGCCAACTATCCATTTCTGCAAATCCTGTTGTAAGAATTTTGCCATCCGACTGTAGTGTTACAGCCAAATTTTTACTGTTATGGGTATCTTTAAAAGGTGTTATTATACCTCCTGCATCTCCAAAACCTAGATCAATAGAACCATCAGTATTAAATCTGCAAAGCGCCATCATATATTCTCCCTCACCACTTGTCCCTGCGCAGACAATTTTTCCATCTGGTTGTAAAATCATTGATTTCATTTCTGAAGCCCATGCACCACCTTGTACCACACCAAAAATAAATTGCGCTATTCCATTATCACCGAAGCCCGCATCCACACTGCCATCTGTATTAAAACTTGCTAAATGGTAGGATGGCCTGTCATCAAAAGGTCCATAAGTACTTCCAATTATTAATTTGCCATCATGTGTTATTATTAATGCTTCCGAACTAATTTCGTTTGAATATTTATTTACCACAATTCCTCCATCACCAAAACTTGGGTCGAGGCCGCCATCCGGCATTAAACGATAAATATATGTTCGTTTTTCAACCAAAGTTGTTTTCTTCACATCACCACATACAACGATTTTTCCATCTGGTTGTATCACAATACCGTGTGGAATAGTATATTTATCTATAAATACTGTATCTCTTCCTTTGTATCCAAAACTGCTGTCTAAAGAGCCATCCGCGTTACAGCGATATACTAAGGTATAAAGATTTCCTGTCAAAGGTTGGTAAGTTGCGGTGCAAATAATTTTACCGTCACTTTGTAAAGCAAAATCATTAAAACCACCACCTATTTGTCCATTGAAATTATGAACGATCCTGCCGTGATCTCCAAAACTTTCATCATAACTGCCATCCGGGTTAAACCTGTCAAGTGTTGATGGATCTGAAAAAAAAAGGATTTTTCCGTCTTCTAAAAGTATAGAACGATTTCCATAAGAAAGTGCCTGTGTTACCAGGAGGCCATTATCACCAAAAGTAGGGTCAAGCGTGCCGGCCTGCGCAAAAGTTTTTGTAGTACATAAATTGATTAAGATAATTAATATTATCAGTGATTTTATATTTTTCATGTGTGAAATATTTTAAGATTATTTAAATTTTTTTATTGTTTAATTACAGGTTTTCTCGTCAGTACATCCGTCATTATTTTCATCAGTGACACCCAGCTATCCGTAGAGTTCTGCAAGGACTCTATGGATTTGAAATAAAAGCCAGACTTAGTCTGGAATTCAAAGTTATAGCGCATAAGCTGCGGTTAAATGTTCAATTTCTAATAAGCCGCTGGTTCCATTATAATCTCTTGCACTGCTAAGCATATAATCTTCGGGCTTTTCTACCCAGCCAGCCTTCACAGGATTATTGTGAATGTACGCCAGTTTGCTTAAAGTAAAATTTTTCGTTTCTAATTGCAATGGCCTGTTATCCTGCTGCCAGAATTGATATTTTTTGTTCCTGTTATTATTACTTCCAGCTTGTTTAAAGATCCATAACATCCACGCCTGCCTGCTTTCTTCCTTGTTTTGTTCTATCTTTTTTAATATGCTAAGAGAAGTAAATTTTTTAAAATCCCGTAAAATATCTGAAAGATTTCCTTTCTCAGCACTTATAATTAAATGAATATGATTGCTCATTAAACACCATGCATGTAAAAATAATCCTTTTTCCTTCATACAAAATTTTAAACTGCTAAGTACAATTTCAACATAGCATGGTCTTGTAAAAACATCAACCCATTGAACTGTCGCAAATGTTATGAAGTAAACACCGTATTGGTCCCGTATTTTATATCCTTCATCTTTCATCAAAATACAATATAACTAAATTTCTTTTATTAGGCAATTGTACAATCAATTCCAGACTAAGTCTGGCTTTTATTTTCCTCCTTAGTGCGCTGCGCTAACACAAAGGAGAGCGTGGCTTCGAAGCTTTAATGGGTATGACTTTCTGGGGAATACTAATAGCCGGATTTACAAGTAAAGCAAAAGATTATTAATTAAGTCTGAATTCTGCGCAATACCTATTTAGATAAAGCTATATGCTTGTGAGCAAGGTGGAAAATTAGATAATCTCGTCGGGCTAATTCTCGGAGGTTTTACAGGAACAAAAGACACTGGATTGCCTTTTGGTAAAACAGTTTTGAAGAATTAATTATATAGAAGAGACATAAAAATAAAAACATCAATTGCCCGGCATCGT
>JBDTAN010000213.1:0-5155 GCA_039924585.1 Chitinophagaceae bacterium
TCATAGTGTTTTGTAAGTTTTGTTATATCACAATAATTGCTAATTTACGCCATGAGTTATTACCTACCATAAAAATATTATTAATTTAAGTTCAAATCCGCGCCGCGAATGAATATGGATATAATTCAAAATAAAATAAGTAAAAATAGCGACTATAAAGGCTTCGGGAGTTTTAGGTATTTATGAAAAGTATTAAAACTATCGCAGTAATTATTACAAGAATAGAGTACAGGTAAAGAGATCTGAAATTAAATTTTGTTTTCATTAAAAATATCAAAGAAATTATTGGTAAAACTGCTGTTGCAAGCAATGCTGTAACCCAAAAGAATTCAAAGACAGCTCCAACAAATGCATTTGAATAAACATTGGTTGTACATCCTATAACTAAATAGGTGGAAGTAATTATACTAAGTATGAAAATGACTTTACTTGTTTTAGTATGTATAAAAGGATGAATATTTTCTTTCATGACTTTTGCATTTAGGCGATACGATTGCATTGCAACTTGAATGCTAATTTACGCTAAATCTTAATCACGCAACATTGTCTCAACAGAATGAGTGATGCGATAAAAGTAAATTAAGATTATATTTTAAAGAAACGTAATTTCATATTTAAGAGAGGAGGCTTCAAAACAAGGTACATTTTTAAACTAACCAATTAATAATCTCTAGTTTTTTTATTCTTTGAAAATGTAAAGTGTTATTAGTTACGAGTTGCATGTCATTTGATAATGCAATACCTGCAATCAAACAATCTGTATGTCCAATCGGCTGCCCGGATTTCCTTAATTCTGAGAATATTTCTGCTGCTTGTGTGGCAGCACTAATTGTCAAAGGTAAAATTCTACTTATTTCAGAAAAAGCTTGAAATTTTTCAAGTTGTTTATTAGCATCTTTATATAATAGCCCATTTAAAATTTCATAATAAGTGATGATGCTATATGTTATTGAATCATAAATCTGTAAATATTTTTTTGCATTCTCTACAACCCCCGGATTTCCCCGAAAAAATTCGGAAAGAATATCGGTATCAATAAGTGCAGTTTTCATAAATGAATATCACGATCAAATAAATTGTTCCTGGTGTTTCCAGTTTGATGTAGAAATTCATTATAATCTTTTTCAGTCATATCATTAAATGAGCCTGCAAAAGATAAAATTTGCATAGATTTTTTCTCTGGTACTTTTGAGGTTACACTAAGTGAATGAATGATTGAAAATAAATCACCCAGTTTTTCAACGGGTACATTTTTAAGTTCATTCAATATTGCATCAATGGTCGGCATGTTAACTCAAAGATATGATTTTTGTGGTAAAATGGGAGCAGTAATGTAAATATTAAATAGAAAAGACCTTTTACGAATCGTCTTCATTTGAGAAGGCAAAGTTTCTTAAAAAAATAATGTATCAAAATTCCCCGGAAGCTCCACCACCACCGGAACTGCCGCCAGAAAATAAATTATCTTTTTGAGGAGCATCAGTGCCACCCATTGTTTCAGCGATCACCAATGCTTCCATATTTCTCCAGGCAGGTTTTGCAGAGATCATTTCAGAAGTGAATCCATACCGGTCAGGACGTAGCCATTTTATTAAAAAATAACAAAGGACAATTAGTAAAGTTCCAGCAATTAGCATTTCCATTTCAACAGGTAGTATGGTGAAATAATATTTGTACGTTAAGACCATCATCATTACCAGGACTATTCCAGTGCGGATATGCAATATGTCTTTTTTGACAACGACATAAAAAATATAAAGGACAGGAATTGCAAATGTGAAAGCCCAGGATGTCCAACTGAAAAATCCATGAATAGACTGGCGGAACGTTGATAATTGCAATTCATTGATCACCCAAAAATTGCCTACAGCATAAAACGCGGTTAATAAAAAAATAGTCAATGCATTTATACATTTTTCATATATAAAATTGATAGGTTTTTTTATTTTGTTTAATAAAATATACATTCCTCCAATGATCAGAATCATCATCAAAGAAAAATAAATCATAGAATTGCCTCCTGATTTTAAAAAGCATAAAAAGCAAAGAACAAAAAAGAAAGTAGCTGAAACTATTGCCATAAAGGCATCTACAAAACGAATACTCAGCCAAAGGGAGGCGAGCATTAGTACGCCATTCATTAATATCCAGGATGGATTTTCAAAATAACTTAAAAAAATTCCAGCAATAAACGAAAGGACTAAAACCATTAATGCATTATCCACGCCCGCATTAAAATACATTTTCTCTTTTACCATCCACTCCAGAGAAATATAGGAAAGCACAGTCATGAAAATACTTAATACTACGAAACCGGATGAAATATTAATACTTGCTAAAAGCCCAAAAAGAAATGTTGTAAAACTAAAAGCCAGAATGGTGAGCAAGCCCAAAGCGATAGCAATAAAAAGATTAGGTGTATATAATTTGCTTGGATAAGCCTGTTTAATTTTTTCAAAACTTTCGGGGCTGATTTTGGAATTACTGAACTCTTCCCTGGCCTGTGCTATAACATCGCCATTCAATAATTCTTTTTCTGGATATGCAATCATTGAGTTTTTATTTTCTTTTGTAAATTTTTAAAAACCATAATGAGGCCAATGCCAGAAAGAATAAAATAAAGTAAGATGCTGTATAAACTTGCTGCTGACTCAAATGACAGTAACCTTACAGCGACATAACTTAAGCCAATATAGAAATATAAAATAGATATTACTAAAAGATAGGTTGAACTTTTTACGCAAATTTTATAAACGAACCAGGCCACCACTGCGAATATTAAAAAGTTGAGCAAATAAATTGGCTCGTAATAAAATAATATGGAGAGCATGCAAATAAACAAAAGATTTATTCCAAAGTTTTTATAGGTAAAAGCAAAATGTGCTTTGATATTTTTTCGGGTACTGAAGATCGCTAATATGATGAGTAAAACTCCTAACGCAAGTCCTGTAAACATTATCCGCTCCTCACTAAAATTGTTTTCAGCCAAAAGCTTTGTTGGCGTGATCGCTATGCCGGCCCAGGCCGCAAGGTTGGTAATCGCCAGGCTGAGCACACCAATATGATCAAAATAATATGCTTTTATAAATAATAAAATCATAGGAATAAATAATGCCAGGCCCAAACGGTTACCAAAAAATTCATACTGAAATTGTAAATAAGCAATTAAAGTAAGCAGCAATAAACAGCCGGTTAAAAGAATATAATCAGACCAAATAGACATGCTATTTATTTTCGTGGGACGATAACCTTTCGCATTTTTAAAACACCACGCAAAGCAAGCACACATCAAAACAGCTATAATAATTAAAAGTGCATCATGGCCTATTGAATCAATGTTTTTGTAAATTAAAATTCCGATCGAAGTAGTTACCAATAAAACACCCAGGTACAACAGAGACCGGAGATCCCAATGAACGGAAATGGGTTGCTTTTGCAAAATAATTTCATGCTCTGATTGTGTTATACAACCTGTTTCTAATAATTTGTCCGCTAAAGAAGTTTTCAATATGAAGCAGTTTATGAATCGAATATAATGAATCTCTAACAGATACTTGCACAATGTTGAATTTATTTTGAAGCACCGTTTTACATAAACGCACAATGTTTGATTGGAAAACTTTAGCTGTTTACTGATAGCTTATTTAGTCCATGTGGAAATAAGATTGCCAATAAAACAATAATTAAAATAAAACTAAATTCCATTCCATTTCTGCCGGCTCCAACAACATACCAACCTTCATGGAAGTGAACAGTTACAATGCCTGCAATGAGAATTAAAATATTTATAATGCAGGAAATTTGGATATATTTATTCAGCAACAAAAAAATAGAAGTTACAATTTGACTGATTACAATTACCCAGGCGATTACAATGCCAAAAGGAGAAAAACCAATCGTATTAAGAAATAAATTTCCAAAATCATTCACATCATTATTGGTAAAAATTCCATGTAAGCTATGTGAAAGAAAAATGATTGCTACGCCCAAACGAAGTATAAATGTGTTGTCAAATATTTTCATTTTTAAAATTTTAATTATAAAGATCCGCGGCCACAGTTTTATGGTATAGTTTTAAAAAATAATTTCAAAATGAATTTATATAGTATTATTCTTCAATTTCCTTTAGCCTGTTCTTTGCTTCCTCATAGTCCGGGTTGAGCGCCAGCGCTTTTTTATAAAAAGTTGCCGCATCTGATTTACGGTTTAATGCAAGATAAATATTTCCCATAGTGACCATCACCAAATCGTGCTCCGGAAATTCTGCTGCATTATTTTCACTGATGATTCTTGCATCATCATATCGATTCAATGTGAGTAATTCTTCCGCGAGAAAATTCATGGATATCCAGTCAATATAAAAATGCGCTGTATCTGCTTTCATGTTTTTATATGCTTCTAAAGCTTTCGCTGCGCCCTGATCCGCGATTAATTTTTCCATAACTTTATGAACGGGTTGTTTTAGATGAACTGGTTTATCATAAAGTACTTTTCCTAAATTTTCGGTGATGCCAAAAAAGTCGGTAGGAGCGCTGTTGCAAAGAATAACGATCAAACTATTTGTGGAAGGAATGCGCCGGACAAAAGATATAAAACCTTCCGTTGAACCTAAATGAAAGTTGGATGCAACACTATCCGTGGGCGTATATTTAAACATTTTATTAAACCAGCCTAAACCATATTGTGCAGGGCGCATGCCGGGCGTGAACATTTCTTCCGTCAATTTTTTATTTAATAAAGTGTTATTACTAATTGCCCTGTCCAGTTTAAAAATATCATCAACGGTTGAATACAAGTCGCCTGTGCCCATGGTATTGGATTGATCGCGGAAGTCCCCACTCGTATATCCACCCAAACTATAATCATATCCGGAAGCTCTTTTATTCACGATTTGTGTATGGTAATAAGAACCTGAATTCGTCATGCCGGCCTTGTCAAAAATATCTTGCTTCATCAATGCTGCATAGGATTTTCCGGTAACTCTTTCCATAATATATCCCAGCGTAAAATATCCTCAGCTACTATATAAATATTTTGTGCCCGGGTCAAAGGCCAGGGAAGAATCCATAAATATTTTTATATAATCTTCCCTTGAAAAATTCTGCCGGCTTATCCGCGGAAAAAAATCTTTTATAATATCATAATTCGGTATACC
>JBDTAN010000214.1:0-3622 GCA_039924585.1 Chitinophagaceae bacterium
GAAGGAAATTTATCAAAACTAAAAACGGGTTCTTTTATCGCAAAGCCAGTTAACTTTTTTTCAAATGTAAATTCGGTTAATTTAGCTTCCCCCAACATCACTTTGGTCGCGATATTCAGGTATGGAATGCCATAGGCTTTTGCAATGAAAGGTGTGGTACGTGAAGCGCGCGGATTTGCTTCTATCACAAATACGTTTCCATCTTTAATAGCAAATTGTATATTGATGAGACCCAGGATATTTAAGGCACGGGCAATTTTCTCTGCGTAATATTCCATCGTAGTAATTACCAGTGGCGTTAAATTGAATGCCGGTAAAACTGCATGGCTATCGCCGCTGTGAATACCTGCCGGCTCTATATGTTCCATTACACCCATCACATGAAAATTTTCCCCATCAAAAATTGCATCTACTTCTGCTTCCTGACAACGATCGAGGAAATGATCAATTAATATTTTGTTATCGGGTAAATGTTTGATAAGACTTACAACCGCTTTTTCCAGCTCATCATCATTGATCACAATGCGCATCCGCTGTCCGCCTAATACATAACTGGGCCGCACCAAAACCGGGTAGCCCACTTTGGAAGCAACCTGTATTGCATCATCTGCATTAAAAGCCGTTCCATAATCCGGGTAAGGAATTCCCAATTCTTTCAACATATCGCTGAACCGGCCGCGGTCTTCCGCAATATCCATGTTATCGAAAGATGTTCCAATGATTTTGTATCCATGAAGATGCAGGCGTTTTGCGAGTTTGAGGGCAGTTTGTCCACCCAGTTGTACGATGATGCCTTCAGGTTTTTCGAGTTCAATTATTTCGAGGAGATTTTCCCAGAAAACGGGTTCAAAATATAATTTGTCGGCCATGTCAAAATCCGTGGAAACTGTTTCCGGGTTGCAATTGATCATGATGGCTTCAAAACCGCTCTCTTTAATAGCCATTAAGCCATGCACACAACAATAATCAAATTCGATACCCTGACCAATACGGTTGGGGCCACTGCCTAAAACAATGACCTTTCTTTTATCAGATGGTATAGATTCGTTTGAAGAAATTTGCTCGTTCATTCCTAAAGATTTTGCAATATTACAATTTTGCATATAAATTTCAAAGAATCTGTCAAACGTAAACTCATGTTAATGTTTATTTGCAGACGAAAACAGGATTTACTTTTATCGTTTATTGTCTTCTTAAAGGTCATTATGTGGAAATACCGATTTTATTCAACACTGCTAGCAGCCGTTTTATTTACTTCGGGTGTATTCTCCCAGGGTAAATATTTACAGGGTGAAATTTTGGATCATCAGAGCGATGAGCCCATTCCTTTTGTTTCTGTTTATTTAAAAATAGATGGCCGGGGTACGTTAACTGATTCCCTGGGGAAATTTTCCCTTTTTATGGATAAGGTGCTGCCAACCGACACTTTGACGATAAACGCAATCGGGTATGAAATTGTTTTAATCCCTGTATCACAATTAAATGATTCTGCTTTTACTACTTTCAAATTAATTGTAAGTTCCCGAACTGAAGCCATTGTAAAAGTAAAATATGATCGCGCATTATGGTTTTGGAAAAAAATAATGGCCAACAAAAAACTGAATGACCGCAGTCACTGGGGAAATTATTCCTATGAAATTTATAATAAACTGGAACTGGATATAGATAATATCAACCGGGAAAAGTTGGAAAAAAATAAAATCTTAAAACCCCTCAATTTTGCATTAGATTATGTAGACAGCACTTCAGAAAATAAGCCTTTTCTTCCTGTGTATTTAATTGAAACGCTTTCTGATTATTATCATCAGAATAATCCGGCACGCACAAGAGAGGAAATAAAGGGCACCATAACAAATGGGATTGATAATGAAAGTATCATGAAGCAATTAGGCGCAACCTATCAAAATGTAGATGTCTATAATAATTCCATCCCGGTTTTTGATAAAAATTTCGTCAGCCCTTTCAGTGATTTCGGTGATAATTTTTATGCTTTTAAATTATTGGATACACAATACCTGGGTAATAAACGACTGGTGCATTTTACATTTACCCCAAAAAGAAAGGGCGAAAATACCTTTACCGGTGATGCCTGGATCAATGATACTTCTTTTGCCATTCAAAAGATTACGCTGCGACCATCTTCAGATGCAAATATAAATTTCATAAAAGGTTTGTCTATTATCCAGGAATTCAAATTGATCAATGACAGTACCTGGTTTTTGTATAAAGATAAATTCGTGGCGGACATTGCGCCATTGGGAAATAACCGCATTGCATTTAAAGGACGTAAAACAGCCACATATACAAAAGTGCTTACCAACAGTGATTCTATAACGAATGAATTGCAAAAAAATAAAACTGCAGAAGATATTGTTTTACGCCCGGGACAACAAGAAAGAACGGATACATTCTGGGTAGAAAACAGGCATGAGCCTTTGAATAAAAATGAGCAATCCATTTATAAATTGTTAGATACACTGGAGAAAACACCTGCTTACGTTCATTACCGGAATACATTGAATTTTCTTTTTTCAGGGACAAAAGATATCGGCAATATCCGTATCGGCCCCTGGTATTACTGGCTCAGCGGCAATTCATGGGAAGGCACCCGTTTACGTTTTGATGTAGCCACAAATTACGGATTTAGTAAAAAAATAAATTTAAATGGCTATGTGGCTTATGGATTTTTGGATCAAAAATTTAAGGGAAAAGCAGAAATAAAATATTTATGGGACCGTGAACCCTGGTCATACGTTTCACTGTCCTATAAAAATGATTTGGATAATGGTGTGGTTTATTACGATCAATTAGGTTCGGATAATTTATTTAGTTTGTTTTTACGTAAGCCCGGAGTGCCTACCAAATTTCAAAATATTGAGGAAAAGAAATTTGAAATATACAAAGAAAATAATCATGGTTTTGGCTTTGGCCTCACCGCAACTGCTAAAGAATTTACACCATTGCAAAATTTACCGGGCAAAGAATATTTTCCCGCGCAGGATGGTGAACCCCTGAACAATTTTGAAACTGCCATTCGCATACGTTATGCATTTAGTGAAAGAACAATAATCGATAATTTCAATAGAACCAGCCTGGGCAGTGATTATCCAATTGTTGAACTAAAATATGCGCATGGCTTTAAAAATGTTTTAAAAGGCAGTTACGCCTATGATAAAGTTGATCTTTCTGTAAGTGATTACCTGAATGTTTCTCCTTATGGAAATATTTATTATAATGTATATGCAGGTAAAATTTTTGGTACACTGCCTTATAACTTACTGGATATTTTACCCGGCAATGACTGGTATTATTATAGCAGGTATTCTTTTAATTTAATGAATCGTTTTGAATATTTAACGGATGAATACGCGGGCATTAATGTTGAGCATAATATTGGGAGCGGTTTATTTAAATACATTCCTATTACCCGAAAATTAAAACTCCGCCAGTTTTGGGAAGCTAAGGCTATCATTGGAAATTTAAGTGATGCCAATAAGCAATTGAATTTTATACAAGGTTACCCTTTTCAATCACTCGATGGAAAAGCCTATCTCGAAGTTGGAACCGGTATAGATAATATCCTAAAATTTTTCCGGGTAGATTTTTTATGGCGCGTATTGCC
>JBDTAN010000215.1:0-7191 GCA_039924585.1 Chitinophagaceae bacterium
CACGATAATACAGCGGCTGCCAATAAAACAATTGTCTTCAATAATTACGGGTGATGCCTGCAAAGGTTCGAGCACGCCACCAATACCCACGCCACCACTGAGATGCACGTATTTGCCAATCTGTGCACAACTACCTACAGTTGCCCAGGTATCCACCATTGTGCCTTCATCTACATACGCACCGATATTTACATAACTCGGCATGAGAATTACCTGCGGCGCAATATATGCACCATAACGAGCAACCGCATGCGGCACAGCGCGTACACCGAGGGATTTATAATCTTTCTTTAAAGTCATTTTATCATAAAACTCAAAAGGCGGAAGGGTATAGGTTTCCATTTTTGCAATGGCGAAATATAAGAGGATCGCTTGTTTTACCCATTCCACAGCCTGCCATTCTCCATTTATTTTTTCTGCAGCACGCAAAAAACCTTTATCAATTTCCAGGATCGTTGCGCGCACTGCCTGTTCATATTTTTCTTCACTTAAAAGTGCGCGATTATTCCAGGCATCGATGATATATTGTTTTAATTCCATTTCCTTTTTTTTACAAACATAAAGCATCCTTAAAAATGAATGTGCCGGTTTTTAATTTTTATAAAAAGATAGTGCATTTTTGCAGATAAGAAATTCAAACAATGAATATTGCTTTTGATGCGAAACGTGCGTTTACCAATGGTACAGGCCTTGGCCATTACAGCCGCACGCTCATTCGTTCGCTGGCGACATTCTTTCCCAATGAAAATTATTTTCCCTGCACACCTTTGATTACAGATCGGTTTGATGTTTCCCCATTTCTTAATATGCATATTATATCGCCGGCTACTTTTACTACAAGAAGTTTAAGAAAAATATGGAGAAGCAGTTTAGTAAAATCTGATTTGCTCAAAAATAATATAGATATTTATCATGGCCTGAGCCATGAAATCCCGAAGGGAATTGATACAACAAAAATTAAAAGCATTGTCACGATGCATGATTTGATTTTTGAAAGATTCCCGGAACAATATGGTTTAATTGATAGAAAAATTTATCGCTACAAATTTCAGTATGCATGTAAACATGCCAATAAAATAATTGCGATCAGCGAACAAACTAAAAATGACCTCGTTGAATTGTATGATGTTCCCGAGCATAAAATTGCAGTATGTTACCAGAGTTGTGATGAACGTTTTTTTAAAACGGTTAGTGACGAAGAAAAAGAACGTATAAAAAAATTATACGGCTTGCCGGATCAGTTTTTTTTGTATACCGGTTCTATTATTGAAAGAAAAAATCTGCTGGTAATTTGCAAAGCGCTTGAATTATTAAAAGGGAAAATTCAAATTCCATTAGTGGTTATTGGTGATGGTGGTGTATATAAACAACAAGTGAAAAATTTCCTACGGGAAAATAATTTAGAAGCGCTTGTTATATTTTTAAGCGAACATGAAGCAGCAGCAAATCTTCCTGGATATACTATGGCCACTGACTTTCCGGCGATTTATCAGCAAGCTGCATGCATGATTTATCCTTCCATTTTTGAAGGTTTTGGCATACCTGTTTTAGAAGCGCTTTGTAGTAAAATACCGGTGATCACTTCGAATATCTCGAGTTTGCCCGAAGCGGGAGGTGATGGTGCATTATACATTTCTCCAAATGATTTTACTGCATTGGCCAATTATATGGAGGAAATTATTTCGAATAGCGAATTGCGAAATACTTTAATTGAAAAAGGCTGGATGCATGCACAAAAATTTACCCGCGAAAAATGTGCAGCCGCAGTTATGAATGAATATTTAAAGCTTTGATATTTTATGGAATACAAATATGATTTAGAAAAATGCCTGGAAGTTTTGAAAAATGGCGGCATTATTTTATACCCGACAGATACGATTTGGGGATTGGGTTGTGATGCGACAAATGAAACTGCTGTGGAAAAAATAATCCAATTAAAAAAAAGACCATCCCAAAAAAGTTTTGTTGTGTTGGTTGCGGAAGAAAAAGATATTTTAAAATATACAGCCACTCCTGATCTTGCAATATTTGATTATTTGCAGGTGCAAAAAAGGCCGGTCACGGTCATTTATAAACATGCAATTGGGATTGCAGAAAACGCAATTGCCAAAGATGATTCTGTAGCCATGCGAATTTGTAAAGATGCATTCTGCAAAGCATTGATCAAAAGATTCCGAAAACCAATTCTAAGTACTTCAGCAAATTTTTCCGGGGAAAATGCACCCGCATTATTTCAGGAAATCAAAGAAGAGATTATTGGTGGCGTGGATTACACGGTGCACTACCGGCGTGAAGAAGTAGAAGCAGGCCAGGCATCAATGATCATTGAATGGGAAATGGGCGAAGTAAAAATTATTAGGGGATAAAATTTTAAGCTATCGATTCAAAATGATGTTTGTTGCATAATTGCAAACAATTTTCTGTGGTACATTTTATCAACACAATTCCATTGTAGTTTTCTATTTGTTGTAAAAGATATTTAACTTCCAGGTTTGCATATTTATCATGAGCATCTCTTGCTGATGTACGCTTACCAAATAAAGCATCCGCTTCATCAAAAAATAAAATCCAATTTTTTTCTACAGCATTTTTGAATATAATTTCAATATTTTTTTCAGTTTCTCCGATGTTTCTCCGAACTAATTTAGAAAGGTCGATTTGGTAAATATCCTTTTGATATTGTAATGAAAGCAAGGGTGGAATATGTTCATTGATCTCATCGCTGGAGTGGTTCAATAATATTCTTAAAGGTTTTTTATTTTTCTGTATAGATGTATCAACTCCGGAAGTTATGGAATGTATTCTATCATAGGTATTGCCTGGCTGCTTCAATGCTCGGAGAGATAAAGGGGTTTGAATGACTTTCGCAAAAATTGGTTCTACATCGTTTTTGTTTGATGCATTTTGGGAAACAGGTGATGTCCCAGGATTTTGTTCTTTCATACCATAAAGGTCGAAGTTTTTATTTGGTTAATCATTTATTTAAAAAATATATTTATCAAATTTTAATTTGCCTTTAACCATGAAAATATTTCCCCGCACACATTATGTATGATGATG
Source organism: Chitinophagaceae bacterium (assembly GCA_039924585.1). Classification (GTDB taxonomy): domain Bacteria; phylum Bacteroidota; class Bacteroidia; order Chitinophagales; family Chitinophagaceae; genus JAFDXJ01. The sequence continues at coordinate 3,061 of JBDTAN010000215.1, forward strand.
AATATACTCAACACTTCAAATTGAATTTATATGTTCATTTATTATACCTGCTTTAAAAACTGGCACAGACATTGGATTATATTTTTTTAAAAAAATATGAAAAAGACACTTATCATTACGAGTATCATTGCAGCCAGTTCTGCTGCATTCATTTATATACTAACAAGGAGAAGGAAACGAAATCAACGTATCCCTGCGCCTGTTGCAAAAACGCACCATCTTACCAATGTTTTTGCAAAAGCAAAAGCACATATTCTTTAGTATAGACAATTTTATTTTTTATTGGATGCAGCATGTCAGCGAGTAATTTTCAGTACTTTGAATTTTGAAGGATTCATAAATCATTTGCTTTGAATGTAACTAATGTAGTTTTGGCCTATTTCTAAAATTACAGTATCTTACATTCAACCAAAATGAATCATAATGTCGAAACTAAAACGCGTAGTACGAGGTAATGCTTTGAGCAGTTTACAAAAAGCTTTTTCTACTGGCTTTGGAAAAACATCAATTAATGAAATTGAAAAATCACCTGTTCCATCCCGCAGGAAATTCATTGGCGATATGGCGAAAGCGGCAGCGATCATTAGCATTCCTACTATTTATAATGCTTGTAACCCAAAAAATAAAAGTACACAACCAGTTATCGCGATTGTTGGTGGTGGAATCGCGGGTTTGCATGCAGCATTTATTTTAAAAAATGCTGGATATAATTCCACAATTTATGAAGCAACTCAGAGACCCGGAGGAAGAATCCTCACTGTAAATGATATAATGGGCCCTGGTTTGTGGACAGAAATGGGCGGCGAATTTATTGATACTACACATGAAGATATGCGTAACCTCGCAGCACATTTTAAATTGCCTTTACTTGATCGTGCTTCTCCACAAAATATAAAGCTGAAAGAATATGCATATTTTTTTCAACAAAAACATTTGCAGGAAGCTGATCTGATTAAAGCATTACAGCCTTACAGGGAACAAATAAAAAAAGATATAGACAGCCTTTCGGATGAAATTACTTTTGAAAAATTTACACCAGGTGATAAACGCCTGGATGAATTAAGTATCACCAATTATATGCAACAACTCGGCATCAATGGTTGGTTATATGATTTTATTAATGTTGCATTCACTACTGAATATGGTGCTGATGCATCGGAACAATCAGCGATCAATATGCTTTCTATTTTTGATCCGGGAGATGCGAAGTCTTATAAATTATTCGGCACAAGTGATGAACGTTTTTCTGTAGTAGGCGGAAATAGTAAATTGTGTGAAGCGCTTGCTAAAGATTTAAAAGAACAATTTAAATATGATAACAGGTTATTATCACTGGATCAAAATAAAGGAGGCCAATATAAAATGGTTTTTGGTCAATCAGGTGGTAAAAAAAATGAAGTAAATGCAGACATCGTTTTACTTACATTACCCTTTACACTATTGCGGGAAGTAGATATTAAAATGAATTTACCGGATTGGAAAATGAATGCTATTAAAAATTTGGGCTATGGTATGAATTCAAAATTATTTATTGGCGTTAAAGAAAGATTATGGCGGCATCAGGGTTATTCAGGCTATGCATTTACAGATAATCTATTGATGAATGGTTATGATCATACGGAGATGCAAAATAACAATGAAGGCCCGGGTGGCTATACGGTAAACCTTGGCGGTAAACAAAGTCTTCAAACTGGTAACATGGATATGCAGGTTTTACAAAAAATTTATCTCGAAGCTTTTGACCAGGTTTTCCCGGGTGGATTAAACCAATTCAATGATAAATTTCAAAGATGGTTTTGGCCAACGTATGAATTTTCCAAAGCAAGTTATACTTCTTTTAAACCAGGTCAATACACGACTATTTCCGGTGCTACCGTTAAACCTGTGGATCGTTTATTTTTTGCCGGCGAACATTGTAGTTATGAATTCCAGGGATTTATGAATGGCGGTGCAGAAACAGGCAGGGAAGCGGCTGAGGCTATTTTAGAAATGATGAAAAAGAAATAGCAGGCATTCAATTTTACTTATCTGATTGCAGACTTTTACTTTTTTTCTCATGTTCTTTCAGGTACATGATACTGATATTTAATTCAAAACCCACGAGCAGGATAAATGAATTTAAATTCACTAAAAGTATCAGCATTAAAATCGTTCCGATTGAACCATAAATTTTATTATAATTAGAAAAATTCTGCGCCCAATAAGAGAAAATTATAGTTGTAAGTATTACTAAAAAAGTGGCCAGTAATGAACCCGGTGAAATTAATTTCCACCGTTCCTTAAATGATGGCGCATAGCGGTAGATAAAACCTATACTGTATAAGAAAAGTAGCACAATAATAACCCAGCGTACAAACTGAAGCCATGCTACACTCGTACTGCTTTGTATTTTCATTTTTCCTAAAAGCCACGTAAAGAGCTGACCCTGGCCAATTGAGATCAAAGTTGTTGCTATTAATAAAACTACCAGTATCAAAATAAGTTTAAATGCACGCAATCTTTTATTGATGAAATTCGATTTATGCTTGTATAATAATGAACGGTCAAATGTGCGGATAATACCCATAATCGCATTTGATGCATAAAAAAGTGTCAGCAAAAATCCAAATGAAAGCAGGCCGGTTTTCGGTTGCGAAAAATAATCATCCAGGAAATGTGATATTGCATTTTGAGTAGACGTATTGGGTGTAAGGTCTTCGATTATTTTTATTAATTCAGCATGAATATCATTTGAAATAGCGAGATAGGGAACAAGGGTAAATAAAAAAAGTGTTGCGGCAGGAATGGCCATTATAAAATTAAATGAAATGGCTGAAGCGCGCACTGTAAGGCCTTCTTTTTTTATTTGGTTTGCAAAAAAATGGAAAACTGTATAAATGGAAAGACCTTCAAACCCCCATGGGCTGATCTTTTTGCTGGTTTCCCGAATAAATGTTATAGGCCGGGAATGCACAATAAGTCTTTCAATTTTTGTCAATGGTTTATTTATTTTCTGTTTTTTTATTTTCCATTAAAGTATCCAAAGCACGCTGGTATTCATTTGCAAAAAATAAATGTTCTGCATACGTTTTACTGAAATGATGGCCTTCTGTAAAATCACTTTTCGCTACAAAATAAAAATAATCTGTTTTTGGTGCATCCAATGTTTCATCAATTGTTACAGCTGATGGTGTACAAACCGGGCCAGGTGGAAGGCCTTTATTTTTATAGGTATTAAAAGGAGAAACAACGGAGAGATGTTTAAATAAAATGCGTTTTAATCCAAAATCTTTCAGTGCAAATTTTATGGTCGGATCTGCACCTAATGGCATGCCCGCATTTAACCTGTTTATATACACACTGGCAATCGTATCTTTTTCATCATTATTCCTTGTTTCTTCTTCCACGATGGATGCTAATGTATAAACCTCATCCCTCGATAAGCCAAGTGCAGCGGCCTTTTCCAACCGGTGATTTTTTTGCCAGAAGTCATCGCTTTCCTTTTTTAATTTTGACAAAATATCATTTACAGGCGTATTCCAGTAAAAAAAATAAGTGTCCGGAATTACCAGGTAAAAAAGGGTAGTGGTATCAACTCCCAATTGCTTTAAAGAATCCGGGTTGCTTAAAAATAACATTGCATGTGCGGAATCAATGCTGAAATTTTTTCCAATTAATTTTGCCAGGTCAGCCGGTACACGCAATTTATTGATCACTAATTTTGATTGTTCCTGCTGATTATTTTTAAGCTTACGTAAAATAGTATACAGGTTTTCGCCCTGGTTTATTTTAAAACGGCCGGATTTTACATGTTGCCATGTATGTGTATTTGTAGCCAGGAAATTAAAAACAGACGGGCTTTTGAGAATACTTTTTTGTATGATCTCATCCATGACCTGCTTCTCTGTATTTTCTTTTTGCGGCACTAAAATGTAGGCTGATGTTTCGGTAAAAGCAGTAGCAGGTGAAAATAAGATCCAGGCTGCAATGCATGCCAGTATAAAAATAATCGAAGTAATAAGAAGCAGGATTTTTTTCATTATATAAATTTAGACAAAATCAGATCATATGCTGAACACATCATTGAATACTGAAAATACTATTTTATTCCGAAAGTTTAGAGATAAAAAAACCCTGCCAGTGCTGACAGGG
>JBDTAN010000216.1:0-10655 GCA_039924585.1 Chitinophagaceae bacterium
ACCTGTGGCAGTCCGTCAATTGCATCACCTGTTACATTAAATAAACGTCCGTTGATCAATTCCCCCGTTGGCATAGCGATCGCTTTACCTGTATCGCGCACGTCCATTCCACGTTTAAGGCCTTCCGTACCATCCATGGCAATAGTGCGTACACTGTCCTGGCCAAGATGCTGCTGCACTTCGAGTACAATTTTATCACCATTATCCCTGTTTAATTCCAATGCGTTGAAAATTTCCGGCAGGTTGCCATCTTCAAATTCCACATCCACAACGGCGCCGATTACTTGTTTGATTTTTCCGGGTTGAGCCATAAATTGATATTAAATTGTCTGGTTTTAATTGGTTGAAATCATCATTTAATTGACTGTTTCAACTGACTTTTCTTAATTGGCGGCAAAGGTAAGGGAATTGATCTTTCAAAGTACATCCCAGTAAAGAATTTATTGAAAAAAACACTTTTAAAAGTTGCCATTTTTCTGTTGAATAAATATGTAGTATATATAATATATTAACTTTTTTACAATAGATGGGTGTCTGTTACTTGCTAACTTTGAAAAAAAAATTAAATTTAATATATATGGCAAAAAAAACAGCACCACAGCATGATACTTTAAATACAGGAATCAGCCTGGCAAACACAAAAAAAGTAGCAACAGAATTGAATAAAATACTTTCAGACGAATTTGTATTGTATGTAAAAACCCTTAATTTCCATTGGAATATTGAAGGCCGTGATTTCCACGCTTTACACATTTTCCTGGATGAACAGTACAATCAATTGCAAACAATCATTGATTCTGTGGCCGAAAGAATCCGGAAACTGGGCCAATTTGCGCATGGTAGTATGAAAGAATTCCTGTCGCAGGCAACTATTAAAGAACAGGCCGGAGATAAAATGGTTTCCGAAAAAATGCTGGCTTCGCTGGCAGAAGATCATGATGGATTGATTCGCAAAATGCGCCAGCTCATTGATGATTTCGATGAAAAATATAAAGATGCGGGTAGTGCAGATTTTATTACAGGAATTATGAAAGAGCATGAGAAAATGGCCTGGATGCTTCGTGCAAGTATTAGGTAGGTAAAACTTTAAAAATTTAAAAAGGATGTTTCTGAAAAGAAATGTCCTTTTTTTATAGCTCCTTTCCGCAATGCGGGCAAACGTTTTTTACTTTTTTAAACTTTTTAAACTCTGTCGTAAATCCGGAAGCCAGGATACCTGTTGGCAACGCAAACATGCCGATACCAAGTAGTGAAATACAATCCAATAAAATTTTTCCTGGTACGGTTACAGGGAATGTATCGCCATAACCGACGGTAATAAAGGTAACAATATCCGACATGGTTTCCGGGATGCTTGAAAATTTTCCTGGTTGTGCATCATGTTCTACATAATACATCAGGCAGGATGCAACAATGATGAGGAACATTGTAATCAGAAAACTCAAAATCAACTCTTCTCTTTTTGACCGGATTACATTTATAATCACACCTTTGGCATTCATGTATCGCCCCAATTTAAAAAACCGGGCAAACCTTAATAAACGGAGCAATCTCAGGAATCTTAAATCGAATGCGCCAAAGAGTGGCAGGTAAAAAGGAAGTATAGCTAATAAATCTATGATCCCACCTACTGAAAGAATATATTTGATCCTTCCAAAAACCGGGTGTTTATACTTTTCATTACAAGTACAAGTCCAAACCCGAAGTACATATTCAATTGTGAAGAAGATAACTGAAAATACATCTATCAGCCAGAATAATTCCTTGTAAGACGAATAGAGTGCTTCAACCGTTTCCAGGATTACTACTATGGTATTCAGCAGGATTAAGCCAATTATAAAAGTATTTACAAAGCGATCTGCCGAAGTACCGCCTTTTTCCGGGTCAAGTAATAAAAATACCTTTCGTTTAGTCTTGGCAAGCATTTTTAACTGGTTAAAAATTTACCAAATATAAGGGTATTAATTTCTCAGTTGAACTTATACATATTCTAACCAACCAAACTTATCTTCCGTTAAACCTTCTTTAATTTCTATGAGTTGCTTTTTTATAGCAGGCGCAATTTTCCAGGCATCCACATCAAAATGCATATTTGTTTCCTGGTATTTCATATCACTGATCATTGCAATAGTAGCTGCTGTACCGGTTCCAAATACTTCCTGTAAAGTACCATTTTCATATGCCAGCATAATTTCATCAATACTGATATTTCTTTCTTCAACGGGAATATTCATTTCCTGGAGCAGATCAATTACGCTGTCGCGTGTTATTCCTGCCAAAATGGTTTCCTGTTCCAGTGAAGGAGTGATCGCTTTGCCATCTATAACAAAAAACACATTCATCATACCCACTTCCTGTAACCATTTATGTTCGAAAGCGTCAGTCCATAAAACCTGGTCATACCCATTTTCTTTAGCTTTTGTGGCAGCCAGCATACTTCCCCCATAATTACCGGCATTTTTAGAAAACCCAACGCCACCCGGAGCTGCACGGGTATATCTTTCTTCCACAGAAATTTTCATAGGCCTTGAATAATATGGACCCGATGGACTTAGAATAATGAGAAATTTATACGTTAATGAAGGTTTTACACCTAAAACAGCATCAGTAGCAATCATAAAAGGACGAATATATAATGCATGATCTTTCCCTTCCGGCACCCATTTCTCATCCAGTTTCACCAGTTGTTTCATCCCTTGCATAAAAATTTCTTCCGGAATCTCGGGCATATTCATTCTACGCGCAGAGATATTAAAACGATGAAAATTATCGTATGGTCTGAAAACAGCTACTTTTCCATCTTTCCCGCGGTACGCTTTTATGCCTTCAAAAATTGCCTGGCCATAATGAAAAACAGCCAGGGATGGTTGAAAAAGCAGTGGTTGATAGGGTTTTATCTCTACATTTTTCCATTCCCCGTTCTCAAAATCCGCTTCAAGCATATGATCTGTAAAATATTTTCCAAAAGGAATATTAACCAGATCAAGTTCTTTTAATTTGCTCGTTCCTGCTTTTGTAATTTGAATATCTGCTGCTTCTATCATAAATCGTAAATTTGATGCAAAGAAATGAAAAAAATACAAAAAACTAACAGTTGTTAATATATTTACTATATGCCCTACACTAATAAATTACCCGCATTTGTGCTTGCCGGCCTTTTCAAAAACAACCTGATCTCACCGGATAGGGATTCCAATAACAATGCGCAATTTACTGAAAAAAAATCTATTCTGGAAATCAAAAATCCGGAGAAAAAAGCAATGGCATTTTTGGGGAAAAACCTTAAAAATATTCTTATAATTGTTAAAGAAAAAAATGCAGAAATCATCGCAGAAGATCGGAAAAATATTTTGCTGAAAATCCTTACTGCATGCAAACTCACACCGGATGATGTGGCTATTTTAAATTTTGGGAAAAAAATGAGGAAATTTGAAGAAATAAAGCCCACATTTTTACCCGAAAAAGTGTTGTTGTTTGATGTCACCACGAAAGAACTTGGACTGCCATTTATCATTCCATATTACCAGGTTCAACAATTTGATGGATGCATTTATGTATGCGCACCAGCAATTGTTTTAGATAATGAAGAACGTGATGAAAACATCAAAGCTGAGAAAAAGAAATTGTGGACTTCATTGAAAAAAATATTTTTAGATACCTAAAATCGATACCATATGCAGGACATTATTTTTGCCACCAACAACGCGCATAAAGTGCAGGAGATACGCAAGCGCGCGGAAGAATTTATAAATATTATTTCGCTGCAGGAAGCGGGTATTCATGAAACCATTCCCGAACCTTTTGAAACATTGAAAGAAAATGCTTCCGCAAAATCGCACTTTATATATGAGCGAATTCATAAAAATTGTTTCAGTGAAGATACCGGACTCTTTGTGGAAGCTTTAGATGGTGAACCCGGCGTACACAGTGCACGATATGCAGGTGAAGAAGCGAACGATTCTGCAAACGTTGAGAAATTAACCCGGAAAATGTTTGGTAAAGAAAATCGGAAAGCAAGTTTTACCACCATCATTTCTTTGATCCTGGAAGGAAATGAATATTTTTTTGAAGGAAATTGCACGGGCCACATTGTAGAGATTACTAATGGCGACATGGGCTTTGGTTATGATCCCATTTTCATTCCTGATGGCAGCGAAAAAACTTTTGGAGAAATGAATATGGATGAAAAAAATAAATTCAGTCATCGCCGCAAAGCGGTGGATCAACTCCTGGAATTTCTATCAAGCAAGTCTGATGAATCATAAAATAACGTGGAGACAAATGGTTCTGACCCGCAAAATACTAATTACTAATATAAATTTATGGAACGAGTAAAAATTAAAATGCCCGGAAAATTTTCGTTCTCCACAGAAATGGATATTCGGATTACGGATTTGAATTATGGCGGGCATGTGGGCAATGATACTTTTTTAGCACTCGCTCATGAAGCGCGTTCCAGGTTTTTAGCATCACATGATTATACAGAACTTTGTATGGAAAATGTGTCGCTGATCATGTCTGATGCTGCAATTGAATTTAAGAAAGAATTATTCCAGGGAGACAAGGTACTAATTTCAGTTGCTGCAGATGGTTTTGACAAATATGGTTTTGATTTGTTCTACCTTTTTGAAAAAATGGTGAATGATGAAAAGCTGGTAGTTGCAAAAATTAAAACCGGGATGCTATGTTATAATTATACGCAAAAAAAATTAGAGTTCCTTCCTGAAATGGCGATGGAAAAATTAAAACAGAATTATTAAATTAACCATTCCAAATTTTCCAATTTTCCATCGCCTGAATTTCCAGCATTTGCAAACCGTTTTTTATTCGTGCTCCATGACTCAATCCATTTTTTAAAAATTGTGTTTCTGCAGGGTTATAAATCATATCAAAGAGATAATGCTTTTGCGTTAAAAATCGATAAGGAATATTTGGCGCAGCATTTATTTCAGGGACTTGACCGACTGGCGTGGCATTGATTAAAATGGAATATTGCTGCATTATATTTTCATCAATCTCTTCGTAATTAATCGTATTTTTTTTCTCATTTTTTTTTCTCGAAACAAAAAGAAAATCTATTTTATTCTTTTTGCAAACAAACACTGCAGCGGCCGAAGCGCCGCCGGTACCAAGAATTAATGCTTTTTTATCTGTTGGTAAAATTGCAGGTATAAAAGACTTTTCAAAACCAATAATATCTGTATTAAAACCGGTACATTTTCCATCCCGTATTTTGATGCAATTACAGGCGCCTGTTTCCTCTGCTTCCTGGGAAATTTTTTCTAAAAAAGGAATGATAGATTTTTTAAAAGGAATGGTGACCGCTAGTCCTTTCAATGCAGGATATGTTTGTATTATTTCCGGAAAACGATCTGCATTTTCAATGGGGAAATTTTTGAAAACTGCAGGAATATTTTCCCGGATAAAAAAATCTGAAAAATATTTTTCAGAGAAAGAATGGGATAAAGGAAATCCTATCAATCCATACATATTCATTTCGAATCCTTGTCTAAATACAAATTAAATGTATCGCCTCTTAGGCCAATGCGCATCGTTTCTAATGCGATCAATTCATTCGATGCAATATTTCCAAAATTGGCATTGCAGCCGAGTAATTCTAAAAAATATAATTGTTGTTCTTTTTTAGGCGCTTCCCAGATAATTTGGTCACCCGGAATTTCGGTAAGAATTTCCTGCACCAAACCTTCGCGCACTTCACCTGTACCCCTGTATATACCTACGTTTCCAGCCTCGCGTGCTTCGGCAATTACATACGTAGAACCCGCTTCCAATTCAGCTTTCATCAATTTGATCCAGATGTAAGGCGGAATAATATGCGTCGCATCTTTGCTGCCCACTTCACTTAGCACTGTCCCAACTTTTGTCAATTTTTCGATATAACCACATTTTTCAGAATGGGGAATAGTGATGGAGCCATCACTCACTTCCATATAATTGATGTTATAATCTTTACACATTTGTACATAATCATCAAACTGGTTACGAATGAGAAATGCTTCGAACAATGTACCTCCAAAATACACCGGAATATCATACGCCTGGTAAGCTTCAATTTTTTCCCGGAGATTCGGCGTAACGACAGAAGTACCAAAACCAAGTTTAACAATATCCACATACGGATGCGATATGCTCAGGAAATTATTTACTTCATTTATGCTAAGGCCCTTATCCATGATCATGGTCAAACCATTCGTTCTGGGTTTTTCACTCCTCAGCGGAAGTTGAGATAAATTAAAATTATTCATCTTTCTTTTTTGTGCGAGCAAAAGTAAATGAATCAAGGGAAAAATTGCATGATGCTAATCATTTTCGTGTCCCCTTCTTTTTTTGCTTTTGTTTTTTCATTTGTGCCAGTATTGAAACTACCTGTGGATTTTGCAGGATCACCGGATTTATATCAATAAATTTTCGCAGGCCTTTAGGTGAAAGGGAAATCGCTGTTTCCAGTTGCTGTAAGGCTGATTTTGTTTTTCCATCTGCAAACAAAACCGCACTGTATAAATAATAAATAGAAGATTTGTGGCCGGTAGCGATAAGCGCAACCATGCATTGTTCAGCAGCTTCTTCGTAAAAGCCGGATTCATACAGGCAATGGATCAGTGATTCCCAACCGGAAACTTTGCGTGGACTTTTATGTACCACAATGCTGAAATAATGAAGGGCTTCTTTATTTTTCCCCAATGCCATACAACATTCACCCGCAGCCATATTATACACCGTAGAGGAAGGCAACATCCGCAAAGCTGTATCCAGCGGCTTCATGGCTTGCTGCCAGTTTTTTTCATGAATATAAGTGAGTGCAATTTTGTAATACAACCTGTTATTTTCCGGGTTGATATGGGAAGCTTTCCGGTAATTAAAACGCGCCTGGGCAAAATTTTTCAGCTTATGGTTACAATGGCCAATTGCTTCATAAATTACTTCTTCCGGCCGGGATAATTCCAGCATTTTTTCCAAACATTGAATGGCTTCCCGAAAATTTCGAATGCGCATATATGCATCTCCCAGGTTGCGATAAGCACTGTCAAATTTTTCATCTATGGCAATCGCATATAAGTAAGCGTCAATCGCTTTTTCATATAATTTCAAACCCTGGTAAGCCGTACCAAGATTAAACCAGGCGAGTTCATTGTAAGGTAGTTCTTCAATAATATCTCTGTGGATGCGGATGCTCTCTTCATTTCTGCCAGTAAAATCGGTCCAGAAACAAATTTTATATAAAGCTTCTTCATTGGCTGGTTCCTGTTCCAGGATGAGTTGAAGGCAATCAAAAACTTTATCGAACAATTCATAATCATCATACACATCTGCAAGCTCAAAAAGTAATTCAATTTTTTCTTCCCCTTCAAAAACATTGATCGCTTCTACCAACACTTCTATCGCATTTTCCTGTTCATCGAGGGCGAGAAAGGCGTCAGTTTTTAAAATATAAACATTGATATCATAAGCACTAAACAAAGCCTGGTGATTTAAAACTTCCAGTGCATCATTGTATTGATGCATGGCAATGAGCAAGTCTGCTTTTTTGATCAGCAATAAAACGGAATAGGGAAAATAAAGCAAACTATTTTCAGCTGCTTCCAGTGCTTTTGGAAATTCATCATTTTCATCAAAATGATTGATAATTTTTTCAAAAGATTCTTCTTCGAGAAAAGCGTGCTGACGGCCTGAAAGCAATGATTCATATTGCTTTAATAATTCTGCGAGCTCCTGGTCTTCTTTCCTGGATGAGTGTTCGTACATAATTATTGAAAACAGTTTTGGAAAATTATTACTTTTTTTCTTAATATTTCAATTTTGTGTAACATTTAAAGAAATTAACCGTTTATCAATAAAGTTTTGTTAAGAAAGAATTAATACATTACCTTTGCGCAAGTGAAAAGAACCAATACATATAAAATAATTTTCAGTGCTTTCCTGGTTGGTTTGGCATGTGTTGCCTTTGGTGCATTTTCAGGCAATATTGGTGATGATGGCAGTAAATTTAACCTAAAAGACCTTGGACGTTACTCGCCTAAAAACTACTACGGAGGAACATTTGGTTCATCCAGCCTGAAACAATTTTCATTCAAAGGTTCTGAAGAAATATCTGCACAGTATAATGGAAACTCTGCTGAATTTGAAAGCATGATCCGTTTGCAAAAAGGAAATACAACCTATGTATATCCTTATAAATACAAAGTACAAGTGCCAAAATTCAAGACGCCGGCTCCCCTACCTTTCCGTTAAAATAAAAATTATTTATCTGTGTAAGGCAATAGCCTGTATCCCGATGTTGGAATATCAAAAAGGCTTGCAGGTACGGGGTCAAAATTTATTTTGTTGGCAGTAAATGTGATCTTATTTCCTCCCGGCCCTTTGGCTTCATAGGCTAATACAAATCCACCTGCATCTTTGAACTGGTATGGATTTTCGCTCGCCGTAGGACTAATATCTTTTGTAAAATAATAGGAAAAGCTACTTCCATCTTTCAATATCACCACTGCTTTCATACAATTATAGCCAAGAATTATTTTTCTTTCAGCAGTTTCCTTCAATGACATTCCCTCGTACATTTGATTTTCTTTTTTCCACTGATCAGCGTTTAAAGGCGTAATGTATTTTTCATTGCCGACTTCTTTCAAAATGGTGGCATTGCCCGTTGCGTTATTAAAAATAATTGCCTGGGAAAAATTAGTGCTGCGAATATCCGTACGGGATAATTTTCCTTTTACATAAAAGATTTTTGTAGCTCCGGCAAGGCTATTTTTTCCATTTGCAGAAGCAATCGAATATTCTACGGTACAATCACCAATGATTGTTTGAGCTGCCAATGTACCCGTGAACAAAATGAAAGCCAGGAAGGTGGTGGAAAATTTTTTCATGGAGAATATTCTTTCTGTAAATATATCAATTTTTTTATAGAAAGTTTTTATTTAAAAAAATCGCTAATCGTTTTAAAATCTGCATTTTTAGCTATAATTCTTCCATTAGCATCAATAAATAAATTATTTGGAAATGAATCCCAGTTGATAGTGATTTGATCAATGTTTGCTGATTCCCAATCCCAATATCTTTTCCACGGATACTGCTTTTCCTGGTACCAGGCTTTGGATTTTTCAAAAATGCTTTTTTTGTCGGTACTGATAATTACAATATTCAGTTTTTTTGCAATGTCTGCCGGCGTCGAATCTTTCATGTAATTCATTTGTTCAACGCAACCAGAACAGCCGGTGAAATAAAATTCAAGCAAAGTGTATTTGTTATTGTCATTAGAAAAATTCAAAAGCATCGGGTCTGTTCTATTTTTATAGACAATATAATTATCAATTTTTTTATTTGGTGTGTAAATGCTTTTAAAATATTTATACCGTTGTGTATTTTTAATGTTGTCACTAAAAGCGTCTAAAATTTTATAATAACTGGCATAAAATGTCTCAAATTGCATTAACTGATTTAAAAGTGCAAAGAATGCTACAGATGATCCCGGATCTTTTTGAATGAACGCCAGCAATTTCACTGGATCCAGTTTATCATCTATATTTTGCATATCCATTTCTTTTAAAAAATGTTGCTGTTCTATCTCAATTGACGAAGTTGATTTTATAGTATAAATACCATTTTTATTTTCAATATTTATTTCATTATTTCCTGCATTGACAAAAACGATTGGATTAAAATGAGCTATATTATCTGTAAATAACCTGAATGCAGTTGGGTACAAAATCTTTCCTTCAAAAATGAATGTTTTATTCTCACCATTTGAGGAATCACATTTCAAATCTGCAGCAGAAAAAAAGGGTTTCAAAATTTCATAAAAAGGTTCGTGCAAATACAACGTTTTGGTTTCTCTATTTTCAAGATGAACTTTTAAAGTAAAATTTTGGGCCTGCGAAATAGCATATTGAGGAACTATAAAAACCAAAAAAATAAACACAAAAAATATTGCTATTTTCTGCATGTTATAAACATTCATATTTCCAATATTTTTATAAATTAAAAAAAAATAAAATCAGATATTATTACTTCCTAAAATTAAAGAAACTATTCTGCTTATTTTAATTCTTTTATTTCCAGTCCTTGTACTTTTTCCATCAAGTCTAAAAATTGTTGCAGGTTTATTGCCGGTAACATCAATTGCATGCTGCAAAAAAGCAAATTTTCTTGCTGAATGATCCGGGCATTACAGGATTTTATGACCTGCATAATCTCATTTAATCTTTCATAGGGAAAATGCAGTTGGTAAGACGTTTCAATATCTTTTGTAATAACGGGCAGCATTTGTAAGACGAGTGACGCTGTGGTTTTGTATGCATTCGTGAGTCCGGGAACACCGAGTAAAGTGCCACCAAAATAACGCACGACAATAATCAAAATATCACACAGATTTTGTTTATCAATCTGGCCAAGAATAGGTTTTCCTGCAGTTCCTGAAGGTTCGCCATTATCGGAAGACCTAAACTCGTTTCCATCCACACCAATACGGTATGCAAAACAAAAATGCCCGGCTTTTACATGCATTTTTTTCAAATCATCCAGGTGTTTTTTTAAATCATTTTTATCCGGGAATGGAAAAGCATAAGCAATAAATTTACTGTTCCGGTCTTTATATTCCGCAGAAGCTTGCTGGTTGATCGTGAAATATTGGACGGGAT
>JBDTAN010000217.1:0-3801 GCA_039924585.1 Chitinophagaceae bacterium
GATTTTCTTTTTGCATACACTTCATCATCGGTACAATTTCCCGGTAATATGCGGGAGATTTGCTCATCACTAAAACCATTTTTCTTTGCACGACGCAATAATTCTTCCGGTAAATTTTCCAGTTGAAAATGCGCCAGTTCTTTTTCGATATTGCAGATGTCGAGTATTTGATAAATAAACCACCTGTCGATGCGTGTTGCCTGCACAATTGTTTTTACTGTAACGCCCTGCATCAGCGCATCTTTGATGCGGAAAATGCGATCCCATTTCGGTGTTTTTATATACTCAATTAATTCTTCAGACTTCATTAAACTCTTTCCATAATAACCCAAACCCACCGCTTCATTTTCTAAACTCTGGCAGGCTTTCTGAATCGCTTCATTGAAGCAGCGGCCAATGGCCATCACTTCACCCACACTTTTCATTTGAAGTCCCAGTGTGGTATTCGCACCTTTGAATTTATCAAAATTCCAGCGTGGCATTTTTACGATCACATAATCCAGTGCCGGTTCGAAATACGCGGAAGTGGTTTTTGTAATTTGATTTTTTAATTCATCCAGTGAATAACCGATGGCAAGTTTTGCAGCAATTTTCGCGATGGGGTAACCTGTGGCTTTACTCGCCAGTGCAGAAGAACGGCTTACACGCGGATTGATTTCCACGGCAATTAATTCTTCCGTTTCCGGGTTTTGTGCAAACTGCACATTACAACCACCCGCGAAATTTCCGAGACTGCGCATCATCAGCATGGCTTTGTTGCGCATATCCTGGAATGATGTATCACTCAATGTCATCGCCGGTGCAACTGTTATAGAATCGCCCGTGTGAATGCCCATTGGGTCAAGGTTTTCCACGGTACAAATAATGACCACATTATCTTTTTTATCGCGCAATAATTCGAGTTCAAATTCCTTCCAGCCAAGTACTGCTTTTTCTACCAGCACTTCGTGGATAGGCGAAGCCTGCAAACCTCTTTGTAGAGCTTCATCCAGTTCATCTTTGCTGTGCACAAAGCTTCCGCCAGTTCCGCCGAGTGTAAATGAAGGCCGGATCACGAGGGGAAAACCAATTTGCTGTGCAAAATCTTTTCCCTCTAAAAAACTATTGGCCACGTGGCTTGGTGCCACAGCGATGCCAATATCATACATTAGTTGGCGAAATTTTTCGCGGTCTTCCGCGGTATCAATGGCAGCCACATCCACGCCGATCATTTTCACATTATATTTCTCCCAAACGCCCAGTTCATCCGCTTCTTTACAAAGATTGAGTGCGGTTTGTCCGCCCATCGTTGGCAACACAGAATCAATTTCATTTTCTTCCAGGATCTGTTCCAAACTTTCAACAGTGAGTGGCAATAAATAAACTCTATCTGCCATCATTGGATCAGTCATGATGGTCGCCGGATTACTGTTGATCAGCGTAACGCGGATACCTTCTTCGCGCAGGCTGCGTGCGGCTTGTGAGCCGGCATAATCAAATTCGCAGGCCTGCCCGATAATGATGGGGCCGGAGCCAACTATTAAAACTGATTTTATAGATTTATCTTTTGGCATGGAAAAATTGTTGATGCAAAAATATGGGATTGGAGGAATAAAAATTGGAGTGTGATGGGAAGGGATAAGGGAAACATATGAACATTTATTTTAATAGTTCAGTTTTGTATGTATTCATCAGAATACAAGATATGATTTGGAATAATTTTTATTTATTAAAATTTTATGTTAAATTTGCTTATTAAAAGTCTTTCTATAAAATCAGAATCTTAAAAAATTATTTATCGAAAAAAATCTACCCAACCATGAAAAAAATCTACTCAAAACCCTTTTTGTACTTTGTGCATTCATTCCATTTCTATCTGTTGCCAACCCGGTTGATACGTTAATTATAGTAAAAGGAAATGCGGGTGATGGCAAATTCTCACAAATTCTAATTGGCAGTTATAATCCAGACTATGGAGATCCTTCACAAAATCAATTAATGGCGGAAGCCTGGACCTGCGATTATATTGGCCATCCAACATGTAATTACAGGGCATTATTTAAATTTGACCTGACAGATATCCCTGAAAGTTCAATTGTTGATAGTGTAAAATTGTTTTTGTATGCACAGACGAACAATGTTGAGGGATTACCCGGTAGCCCAACGTATGGGGATGATAATGCTTCCCTTTTACGTAAAATCTTAGAGCCCTGGGATTTATTGAATACTGGTTGGGATAATCAACCTCTGGTATCTTATCCAGATCAAAAAGTACTTGAACAAAGTACCAGCCCGGTTCAAAATTATGTTATTGATATCACCGACTTTGCAAATGACTGGATTGCGCATCCTGAAAATAATAATGGTATGCTGATGAAACTTGCTAATGAAGCATTTTATAATAGTATGATTTTTAATTCTGGCAAGGCAGCAGATGATTTAAAACCAACATTAAAAATTTACCTCAAGAAAGGTGCGTTGCCAGTTTTGCTTAAAAACTTTAGTGGTAATTTAGTAAATGGAAATGTCAATTTGTACTGGTCAGTTTTAGATGGTACAACTTTAGCAAACATTATTGTCGAGCGTAGCTATGATAGCAGGTCATTCAATGGTTTTGTAACTATCCCTGCAAAAGATGTTACGACGGAAATAAATTATACAACTACAGATTTTAAAGTTGCTGCTCCGGATGGTAAAGTTTTTTACAGGTTAAAACTGGTCAATAAAGATGGTACATATAAATACAGCAGTGTTTTGCTTATTCACTTATCGCAAAATAGCACTGATGTATTGCTAATGCCAAACCCTGTGAAAGAAAATTTCCAGTTGATTTTTAACGCTAAAAACAATTCGAGATCAGATTTTAGAATTTTAAATTCATTAGGGCAGGCGGTAGATAAATTTACTTATCAAATTGAAGTTGGAAATAACTCAATTTCAGTAATTCCTTCAAAAAACCTTGCACCAGGGTTATATATCGTTCAGTTTACACTTGACGGACATATAATTACAAAAAGGTTTTTGAAACAATAAAATTCTTTTAAAAGAGAAAATCTAAAAAAATGATGTTGTCAGCAACATCATTTTTTTTATCTCTGAATGTGTATATTTTAAAGCCTGTTATTTTTTGAAATATACTTTGACTTCCAATGAAATTGACAGTGCATTAAAATTAGATGCTACAATTAATTAATATTTTTCCATAAGCTAAGATTAAAAAATATTGTAATAAATGATTTTATAAAACTTTTATTAAATGCAAAAAAGAGATGCACCAATAATATTATATAAGTATAGAAATTGGGTGGAAGAACACCATAAAAATGTTCTTTTTAAAAATGAGCTTTATTTTACTTCGCCCCATGAATTTAATGACCCTTTTGATTGTAGAATAGCACAAAATCTTTCTTTATTGGATACGATTGAAAAGGCTAGGGATTTTGCTGTTAAATGCAGTAAGGAATATATATTAGAGAATGAAAATCAGATTGAGGAATTTGCTGAAAAACTTTTGAATAATCCTTTTGAAATACAAAAAAAGTACGATGATTTAAATTTTAAAGGCAAGTCTGATTATTATGGAGTATTGTCATTAAGTAAAACCTGGAAGAGTATTTTAATGTGGTCACATTATGCAAAATGTCATGAAGGTTTTTGCATTGGTTTATGGTTAGATAAAATACATAATTTAAATAAATTTTCCCATGGGCCTGTTGAATATCCAGTGCATGATAATTTTCCAAGGTTAAGTCCACTAAATGATTTTGATCCAAAAGATTTCTTCATTGAAAGTCACACAAAATCTAAAGAATGGATGTATGA
>JBDTAN010000218.1:0-3407 GCA_039924585.1 Chitinophagaceae bacterium
CAAGCCCATCCGGAAGTTCAAGTTTTTCAGTTACTGCGTTTTTTGAAATATTACTAAAGCTGGGTAAAAGTACCGGTGGTAATGGTTTCGAATTAATTTTTTTATTGATCTGCTCTTCCAGCGTTCCTGCATGGTCATCAATAATAATCCGTGCTATTGTCTGAAATAAAATGCGATCTTCATTGGTCACCTGCTCTGTTCGTCTTACATAAATATTTCCCGGCTGAGCATTCGATGTCGTATTGGCAGAAGCCGTGACAAGATTCATGATTTGCTCCTGTAATTCCTGGCGGTAAGCGCCAAAATCTTCATTTAAAATAATCAGATCCACAGCAATACCTTTCATTCGCCAGTAGGCATGTGCTTTTAATAAATGGACAACAAGTGCGATATTTTGAATATCATGTACACGCAAAAGGACGATTGGGAGATCACCTGAAATGGAATAACTCCAGAGTCCGTTTTGACCTTTGAAATTACTACTAATAGTTTCAGGTGCTGCACGTAAAGTGGCATTGGGATAAATAATTGCGCCGGCCATACGTACATATAATTGTGCTTCACTTTCACTTGCATTGATTTGATGAAGTATTACCTGGTTATGTGTCCACGACAATTCAAACGCGCGATTTTTTATGTGTTTGTCCTGGTATTTATACATGAGGTTCTCACATAATTCTTTGGAATCCGCCATGCCTGTAATCATGTCAAAAGTGGCGGTCTGATTAGGTTTCAGCTCAAATTCATAGCAAATAGATACACAAGGATCCAATACTGAGCCATCCGCACCGTTCATTTCAAAATCATTATCCATTGCCCTGGGTATTGAAACATTTCTTCCACGACCAATGAAATAAGATCGATCAGTTTCAAAACCTGCCTCATTTGTTGCAATGCCATCCGCATTTACCAGGTGAAACATCCACGGTGGATTTTCATCTTTTGATCTTGGCCGGCGGGTACAAATGATGGTGGATTGTTTGGGATGAATTTTTGTTTGCACAAATAAATTGCTAAATGCCGGATGTGCCTCATCATCCGCTTGCGGTGCAATCACTACTTCGGCAAAACTGGTTATCCTTATTTTTTTTATTCCACCATTCCTGTTTGTAACACGAACGCGCCGGAGTTCAAGGTCATCTTCAGGAGACACTACAATTTCTGTTTTTGTTTCAAAGCCATTATCAGTGCGTTTAAACTCAGCATGCCCCTGTGAAAAAACAGCTTCATAGGTTTGGCTTTTTTGTAAAACAGGTTGGTAAGTATTTGACCAGAATTCTCCGCTGCCAAGTTCTTTTATATAACAAAATAATCCTTTATTATCAAGTGTGCCATCTTCGCGCCAACGTGTTACGGACAAGCCATTCCAATTGCTGTAGCCACCACCTGCATTTGTTATGCCCACCTGGTATTTACCGTTTGATAAAAGTTGCATTTCAGGTACAAGCGTGTGCGGTGTGTGAATGACGCGCAACTGTGGATTGGAAGTTGCAGGCCTTGCATCAATAATATCAGATGTATGGGAATAAAATATGCTGGCCCGGGGAATGCGCTCCTGTAATAATAAAATCGCTGATTGTAATTGCGGATCAGCTTCAAATCTTTTCTGCATTTGTTGTCCGAGTAATAAAGTAGCCAGTGATAACAAACTCATTCCCTGGTGATGCACCATAAATGAAGAAATGGGTACATGGTCTTTGCCACGCGGTAAACGTGAAGGTGTATAATCTATGGCTTCAAAAAAACCATATTTACCTTCAAATCCTTTGCGCGACATAGATTGAAGGTTAAGCATTGCTTCATGTGGTTTTACCATCAATGCCATCACAGTTGCATAAGGTGCAATCACGAGGTCTTCACTCAAACCTCTTTTCAAACCGAGATCAGGTACGCCAAATGCGCGATACTGGTAATTCAAATTTGAATCAACCATATTATAACCGGATTCTGAAATTCCCCAGGGTACATTTCTTTGGTTACCATAATCAATTTGTCGTTGCACCATGGCACGGTTCGTTTGTTCCAATAATGTGTTTGCATATGTAGGCATTACTATCTGCGGCATCAGGTATTCAAACATAGATCCGCTCCAGGAAAGCAATACAGGCGATTTTCTTGTATAAGTGAGTAACCTTCCCAATGCAAACCAACTTTCCTGTGGTAATTTCCCCTGGGCGATTCCGGTAAAGACTCCCAGCCTAACTTCCGATGCTAAAAGATCATAATAACCTCGGTCTTTTTCATGCGCATCTACATTATAACCGATGTGCAATAAATTATTGGACTGGTCGAATAAAAATTCGAAATCTATATCAGATAAAGCGATACATTCTGCAATAAGTTCCTGTATTGTTTCCAGTAAATCTGAAGCATTAGAAGTTGCTTTACGAATCGCCTCCTGCCAGCTGGAAGAATTATATTCATCAGCACCTTTATCATTCGATTCATGTAAAATTTCTATTTCTTTTTTTAAAATATTTGTTGCATCTGCTAATTCAGACCAGGTTGGAATTTTTGCAAAAAAAGATAATTCTTTTATTTTTTCCTGGCCTGTATTTTTAACCCACGGCGTATATATTTCAAGTTCATCAATGCATTCCTGCACCTGTGTATCAAATTTCCTGATCCAATAACCTGTAATGCCCTGAAAATTATTTTCTACTTTTTTAATTTCAGTAGAAAGTATTTGTAAAACAGTATGTACGGAAAATAAAGTTTCCGGGAAATGTTCATGTGCTTCTTCTATTTTTTGCGTGAGTATTTTGAATTGTGCATTTTCATTTTCTGTAATACTTTCTTTAATAATCCGCAACGTTGTTCTAAACCCGGTGAACATTTCCGGTTGAATAATTTTTTGATGCGGCATCGACAATAAGCCTTGTTTGAAAACCATCAAATGACCGGCAAGGTTTCCACTATCAACAGAAGAAATATATTTTGGGTTTAAAGGGTTTAAAGAAATTGTATCATACCAATTATAAAAATGGCCACGGAAGCGCTCCATTTTATTCAGTGTGCTGAATGTTTCTTCCGTGCTTTTTATGAATGCAGGTAAGGTAGAATATCCAAAATCAACAGCGGATAAATGGGAGAGGAGTGCTATGCCAATATTCGTCGGAGAAGTCCGGTGAGCAACAGCTTCAACAGGATGTTCCTGGTAATTATCGGGTGGTAGAAAGTTGTCTTCTTTCGTTATGAAATCTTCAAAAAAGGCCCAGGTTTTGCGCGATATTTTTCGCAAAAAAATCAATTCATTCGCAGCTAATTCTGCAACACGCCGCGTGCCGGGCTTACTGATTCTCCAGGCAATATAGGGCGCAATCAACCACAATACTAAAACAGGGGAAGCATACAAAATGATCTCCATATTTTTTTGCGAAGCAAAGCCAGCAACAAATAAAATGATC
>JBDTAN010000219.1:0-8983 GCA_039924585.1 Chitinophagaceae bacterium
TGATGGATGTTTATTCCCTTCTTTCAGAACTCTATAAAAGCCGCCATCAGTATGATAGTGCTTACAAATACATGGAGAATTATGTGACGATGAAAGATAGCGTTTTTAACCAGAATAAAATAGCGCAGGCGCAGGATTTCGATTTTAATGAAACCACGGAACAACAACAATTAGCACAGGCAAAAAAGGATGCAGAACAAGCGTATGAAAACCGATTGAAGTTTTATGTACTTGGTGCGATGATTTTTATTTCCTTAATCATCGGATTTTTACTATACCGAAATCTTAGCAATAAGCGAAAGGCAAATATTCTTCTCGGCAAACAAAATAAAGAGATACAAAACACTTTATCAGAACTTAAATCAACGCAAGCCCAACTTATCCAATCCGAAAAAATGGCAAGCCTTGGTGAGCTCACCGCAGGAATTGCGCATGAGATACAGAATCCTTTAAACTTTGTAAATAATTTTTCGGAAGTAAACAAAGAAATGCTGGAAGAGCTGAAGGCAGAACGCTTAAAGCCGAAAGCAGAAAGAGACGAAAGATTAGAAGACGAACTGATAAATGATGTGATAAGCAACGAAGAAAAAATCAATCATCATGGAAACCGCGCCGGCGATATTGTAAAAGGAATGCTTCAACACTCACGGTCAAGTACAGGTGCAAAAGAGCCAACATATATCAATGCTTTGGCAGATGAATATTTACGATTGAGCTATCATGGATTAAGGGCGAAAGATAAATCGTTCAACGCCACAATGAAAACAGATTTTGATGAAAGCATTGGAAAAATAAATATCATGCCACAGGATATTGGAAGGGTATTATTGAATTTATATAACAATGCTTTTTACGCCTGTACTGAGCGAAGTCGAAGTGCAGTGAATGAAAAGTCGCAAAGTTCTATTCTAACATCTAACATCTCACTTCTAACATCTTCATTCCAGCCAACTGTTTCCGTATCAACTAAAAAATTAGACAATCATGTAACCATTACTGTTAGTGACAACGGCAATGGTATTCCCCAAAAAGTTTTAGATAAAATCTTCCAGCCATTCTTTACTACCAAACCTACAGGACAAGGTACCGGCCTGGGTTTGAGTTTGAGCTATGATATTGTGAAAGCACATGGAGGAGAAATAAAAGTGGAGAGTATGGAAGGTGAAGGAACAACATTTATAATCCAAATACCATTACAATGATAAATCCTTTTTATAAAACGTGTATGGTTTTATTGTTAGTTGCATTTTCATTTGTAGCTAACGCACAAAATAATTTACCGCCTGTTTATGAAATAAAATCAGATACAGCTTTCGAACAAGATCTGGATAGCAGTTACTGGCAGGTGTTGGAAGATAAAACAGGCACATTAAAAATTGAAGAAGTAAGTAATCAGCCGTTCGCTGGAAAATTTCAGGGTAGTACTTCTAAAATAAAAAGTATTGATACTACAATTCACACATATTGGTTTCGATACATTTTGAAGAATGTAACGGGTAAAGAAATAAATATTGCATTAGATTCAAGAGCAGATCAATCTGATTTTTATGTGTTTGATAGCTCAGATAAACCAAAACATTTTGTAACCGGATACTCCTATTCCTATAACAAGAGAGATGGTCTTAAACAAGGAAATTGCATTCCAATTGTTCTTAAACCGCAAGAAGAGGTTGTTATTTATTACCGCATATTTAATTACCAGGTGGGCATACCTAAAGATTTTGCAATTGCTTTTGTAAATACTGAAAAAGAAATGCAAAACGAATTTAAAATATATAACGGAGAAAAAGATGATTACTACACAGCTTATCATTTACTAACTGCATTCATTGTAGGAATTTTGCTTTTCGCTTGTTTTTTTAATCTTTTCTTTTTTTGGGTAGTTCGTGAAAAAGTGTACCTGTATTTTTCTCTGTTTCTTTTTTTCCTGGCGCTTAACCATTGCTGGGGTATTGTTGGCACATATTTATATTTTGCACACGCATACTTTACAAGCTATGTCCCTTATCTGGGTTATTTATGGATGCCTATATTATTTTTCCTGGTATTTTTTTTCCGGTATTTTTTTAAAACATTCATAGTATATCCACGCTGGGATAAATTTTTGATTGGTATTAGTTTTATAATTGTATTATTATATAGCAGTTTATTTGTAGGAAACATTACATTTTCAACAAACCTTTTTTCCTTTTTTGCCTTCCCATTCTTTCTTTCTATTCTCATCACGTTGATTTTATGCAGAAGAAAATCCGAATCAAATCCATATAACAAGTTAATGATAACCGGCGCATTGCCATATATATGTTTGCATATAATAATTGACCTGTTTTATTTTATTAATAGCATTTTAGAAAATAAGACATTATTTTTTATAGAAAAGCAATGGGAAGAAAATTGGTTTCGTCCGGTTGAAATAATTACATTAAGCTGGTTTGTATTATTTTTCTCATGGATATTATTTAAGCGATACGAGCAGCAGAAAAAAGAAATTGCACAACAGGCATTAGAAAGAGAACGCTTTGCCAAAGAAAAAGAAATAGAGCGAAATGAACTTATTGAGCAACAAAAAGTAGGGCTGGAAGAGCAGGTAACAAAGCGTACTGCTGAATTAAAACAGTCTCTCGAAGAATTAAAATCCACTCAATCTCAACTTATACAAAGTGAAAAGATGGCAAGCCTTGGTGAGCTCACTGCAGGCATTGCACATGAAATTCAAAATCCCTTAAATTTTGTAAATAATTTTTCTGAAGTAAATAAAGAATTATTAATTGAGCTGAGAGATGAAATGAATAAAGGAAATTTAGAGGATGCAACTGCTATTGCAAATGATGTAATTGACAATGAAGAAAAAATAAACCACCACGGCAAGCGTGCCGATGCGATTGTAAAAGGCATGTTGCAACATTCACAAAGCAGCACAGGTAAAAAAGAACCAACCGATTTCAATGCTTTGTGTGATGAATATTTACGTTTAAGTTATCATGGCCTAAGGGCAAAAGACAAATCCTTCAATGCAGATTTTAAAACCGATTTTGATAATTCCATAGGAAAAATAAATATAGTTCCGCAGGATATTGGAAGAGTTATGTTGAATTTATTCAATAACGCGTTTTACGCCATAAACGAAAAGCTGAAAAATCAAAACTCGCAACGCAAATCTGAAGGTAGTGTGTACGTCCCCATTGTCCAAATAGTTACAAAAAAACTACAAGATAAAATTGAAATACGTATAAGCGATAATGGAAACGGCATTCCCCAAAACATTGTAGATAAAATATTTCAACCCTTTTTCACCACCAAACCTACTGGGCAGGGAACAGGATTGGGTTTGAGTTTAAGTTATGATATTGTAAAGGCGCACGGCGGAGAAATAAAAGTAGAGAGTAAAGCGGGTGAAGGCAGCACATTTATTATTCAACTTACCACATAATATTATAAAAATGAAGCAATGTTCCCTTATTGTCATTTTAATAAGCAGCTGCTCTCTATTGCAGGCTCAAAGTACCCGGCAAACGTTACCCGGCGAAGACAAAGTGATTGTAAATAATAAAAAGAAATTGGCAGCTGCGACAAACGACACTACAAGAAGTTTATTGATGGGTAGTTTGGGCTTAAGTTATGAAGGCATTAATACAGACTCTTCTTTGAAATATGGAACGGCATCACTTCACCTGGCAGAAAAATCTGGTTACCCCCATTATATTTCCAGGGCGCTGGCAGGATTGAGCGGCATATTGCGCCAGCAAGGAAAATTCGTAGAAGCGCTAAATGTACTTTACAAAGCTTTGGCCATTGCACAGGAGCATGATTTAAAAAACGATATTGCCAGGAGCTACCGGCGTTTGGGTTTAGTGTATTTTGAATTAGAGAACTTTACGAAAGCTGTGGAATTGGACAGGAAAGCATTGGTTATAGACAACGATTTGCAGTTAATGGGCGGATCTCAGATTGACCATGTTTTTTTAGCAGACGCCTTTGTGCATCTTAACAACCTCGACTCGGCTTTGGCACATAGTATCATGCCAAAGGATACCCTTAAAGCTATAAAAATACCATTTTATGGAACACTCGGAAGCATTTACTTCAAAATGGACAATAATGCAGCAGCAAATGTTTTCTACCATAAATGTTATGATTCAAGCATGGCAATAAATGATTTTGGAGACGCAGCCATAGCCTGCAATGGACTTACGGAGATGTACCTGAAATTAAATAATACAGACTCGGCTGTTTATTTTGCAAAGAAGGGCTTTGCATTCGGGCAAAAGGCTTCCTTTAAAAAAGAAACGATGAAAGCTGCCACTGCACTTGCAAAAATATATGATTCCACGCAACCAGCATTGGCACTTGGGTATTTGAAAATGGCAGATGCCGCTAAGGAGAGTCTGTATGGCGTAAGTACCATCGAAGCGATACAAAACCAGATCTCGCAGGAACAGGCACGACAAAAAGAATTGGAAGATGCAAAATTATCTTACCAAAGTCGCTTGCGATGGTATGGAGCCCTGGCAGTATTTATGGGTTTGCTTGCATTTGCATTTATATTATATAGAAACAACAAGCTAAAGCAAAAAGCAAATGTTTTATTACAACATCAAAAAGAAAAAGTAGAAAGCACTTTATCAGAATTAAAATCAACTCAGCAACAACTGATACAAAGTGAGAAAATGGCCAGCCTTGGAGAACTCACCGCAGGCATCGCTCATGAGATTCAGAACCCATTAAACTTTGTAAATAATTTTAGTGAAGTAAGTAAAGAGTTATTGGATGAAATGAAAACGGAATTGAATAATGGCAATACTGAAGATGCAAAAGAAATTGCAGATGATGTGATTCAAAATTTAGAAAAAATAAATCATCATGGCAAGCGTGCCGATGCTATTGTGAAAGGCATGTTGCAACATTCGCAAAGTAGCACAGGTAAAAAAGAACCAACAGATATTAATGCGTTGTGTGATGAATATTTGCGTCTCAGTTATCATGGCCTTCGTGCAAAAGACAAATCTTTCAATGCAGATTTTAAAACTGATTTTGATGAAAGCATTGGGAAAATAAATATCGTTCCGCAGGATATTGGAAGAGTGGTTTTGAATTTGATTAATAATGCTTTTTATGCTGTTGATGAAAAGAAAAAATCGGTAGTTGAAAATTATAACCCAACCGTTTTAATCAGTACAAAAAAATTATATGACAAGATTGAAATAAGAGTTAGCGATAACGGCAACGGCATTCCACAAAATATTTTAGATAAAATCTTCCAGCCATTTTTTACTACCAAACCCACCGGACAAGGAACAGGATTGGGTTTGAGTTTAAGTTATGATATTGTGAAAGCGCATGGTGGACAAATAAAAGTGGAAAGCAAAGTTGGAGAAGGCGCATCGTTTATAATTGAATTGCCATTCATATATTAATTGCATAACTGATACTTAAATAACTTTCAAAAATGAAAAAGCTTATATTGATTTCATTCTTTTTAAATACTATGCTATGCATAAACGCACAGCAAAAACAATTAAGCCTAAATGCCTTAACAGTTCAGAATGGCTTGCCTGATAATAATCCCAGAACATTTGTTCAGGATAGCAAGGGGTACATTTGGATTGGTACAGCCTATGGCCTGGTTCGTTATGATGGGTATAATGTAAAAATATATAACCTTACTGTTAATGAAAAAGACAATGAATACCACATGATCAATTGTCTGTTCGTTGATCATGAAGGAATATTGTGGGTCGAGGCTGGGAATGATGGGTTTTTTCGGTATAATCGCAAAACAGATGATTTTACTCAGTTTAGAAATGACGATAAAACAAGCACAAGAAGCAGTATATATATTGATTTTTTAATTAAAGAAGATAAACAGGGAAAACTCTGGCTACTGAAACATACTATAGCAGACATATATTACCTGGATCAATTCAATCCCAAAACGGGCACTTTCCTTAACTTCAGTACAAGCACTAAGGGTACAAATACAATTCCTGTTAATAAAATTTTTGGTTTAATTATTGACCAAGCCGGCAGGCCGTGGATAAGCACCGATAATGGCATTTATGTATTTGATACTGCTTCCAATAAATTTAAAGGCTATCTTACTTCTTCTGATACAGCGTCATACCGGGCATTTGTTCCAATATATGAAGCGCCCTCCCAGCCAGGTATATTATGGATGAACATAGGAAATGCTAAGACGAATAAATTTCAGGGATTGTTGCGTTTTGATATGAAAAACGGTGACATACAACAATACAAACACGATGCAGCCAATATCTATAGCATTGCTGATAATGGAATTGGATCGATCATGGAAGATAAAGAACAAAGGCTGTGGATCGGCACCGGCAATGGCTTATCACTGTTTGACAGAAAAACAGAACGTTTCACCAATTATATTACAAAAGACAGCAGTAAGAACTTATTTGAAAACACTATATACAGCATTCAGGAAGACAGGCAGGGATTCTTATGGATGAAAAGTGGGAATGGACTGCTATTGTTTAATCCTCAAAAAGAATTGTTTACCCTTTTTACGTCAGATAAACAAAACCCTGAAGGCTTGCCTGACAACCCGATACGGGAAATTTTTATTGATAAAACATACAACATCTGGCTGGCTTTTGCAAACAGGTATGGCTTGCAAAGAATCAACCAGGAACAATTGCGGTTTACACAATATAAAAATATTCCCGGCAACCTTGGAAGTTACACTGGAGGCAGAACTACAAGGTTTGTTCTTGCAAAGGATGGTACTTATTGGCTTGCGTCCCTTACCGGCCTGTACAACTGGAACCAGGTGAAAGATCAATTTAGAAAAATCGACCTTCATCAAAACCCCTCTGAAAATGATGAAAGGATAAATGATATTTTATTGGCGAAGAATGGCATTCTTTGGGGAATAATAAACTATAGAAATATTTTTTGCTATAACCCGGCAACCGGCAATGTCAAATACTACAACAATATAAACATCGGTAACACAATTTATGAGGATAAATATGGATTTATCTGGGCTTCAAGTCAATTAGGAGGAATGGAAAAGTTAGATAGCAAAACGGGAAAGTTTATGCAAATTTCTTTGAGCAAAAAAACTGAGACTTCTTCTGAAAATTTCTTAAAACAGGATTATGTAACATCCATGTATGAAGACAGGAAAGGTGTTTTGTGGGTCGGAACAAACTTAGGTTCTCTAAACCGCCTGGATAATACTTCTCAAACTTTTATACCCGTTTATAAAGAAAAGAATGAAAATCGCATTTGGGATATTTATGAAGACAGCAAAAATAATTTCTGGCTAACTACCGTGTCTGGTGGGCTTGTTCTTTTTGACAGAACTAACGGCAATATAAAACGCTTTGCGGAAAAAGATGGTCTGCAATACGATGCATTCAACAAAATAACCGAAGATAAAAACGGGTTTCTGTGGATAGCATCTGAACGAGGCCTTTCCAGGATGGATACCAAAAATTTCACATTCAGCAATTTTACTACCAAACAAGGTTTGCCGGAAGGTATTATTAACTCAACACCTTTTTTAACTAATAGTGGCGAATTATTAATTGGTACTTCATTAGGTTTTTTTTCTTTTTCGCCTGGTGCAATAACACCTAATCCTGTGCCGCCATTTATAAATATTGAAACAATCAACTATTCCGATTCAAGGGCAGGAAAAGATTTAAAAGAAGATACCCTTATTATTGACAACCAGGATATACAGGATTTGCCTTATAATAAAAACCGTATAACCTTTTATTATACAGGTGTACATTTTACCAACTCCGCTTTAAACCAATATGCCTATAAACTGGAAGGATATGATAATAACTGGGTGCAGGCTGGTGTTCAGCGTTCGGTAACCTACAATAATCTTGGGCCTGGCACTTATACTTTTATGGTAAAATCAGCAAACAGTGATGGTATATGGAACGATACGCCTGCAAGTTTTACCATCATCATTCATCCACCCTGGTGGAAAACATGGTGGGCCTATACTTTTTTTGCATTCCTTTTTGTTACAGGCATTTGGGCTTTTATAAACTACAGGAGCCGCAGTTTAATAAAAGAAAAACGTGTACTTGAAAATAAAGTAACTGAAAGAACCGCCCAGGTATTGCATCAAAAGGAAGAAATACAGAATAATTTAAATGAACTTAAATCCACCCAATCGCAACTCATCCAATCCGAAAAGATGGCCAGCCTTGGAGAACTCACCGCAGGCATCGCCCATGAAATACAAAACCCATTAAACTTTGTAAATAATTTTAGTGAAGTAAGTAAAGAGTTACTGGAGGAAATGAAAACGGAATTGAATAATGGCAATACTGAAGATGCAAAAGAAATTGCAGATGATGTGATTCAAAATTTAGAAAAAATAAATCATCATGGCAAGCGTGCCGATGCTATTGTGAAAGGAATGTTGCAACATTCTCAAAGCAGCACAGGTAAAAAAGAACCCATAGACATCAATGCTTTGTGTGATGAATATTTGCGTCTCAGTTATCATGGCCTTCGTGCAAAAGACAAATCCTTCAATGCAGATTTTAAAACCGATTTTGATAATTCCATAGGAAAAATAAATATAGTTCCGCAGGATATTGGCAGAGTACTTTTAAATTTATTCAACAATGCATTTTATGCAGTAAATGAAAAGCTCAAAGATCAAATTAGACAACCCAAAACTGAAGACGGTTTGTACGTCCCAACAGTCCAAATAGTCACTCAAAAATTAAATGACAAGATTGAAATATGTGTTAGTGACAATGGCAACGGCATTCCTCAAAATATTCTTGATAAAATATTTCAACCCTTCTTTACAACCAAGCCAACAGGGCAAGAAACAGGACTAGGTTTGAGCTTGAGCTATGATATTATAAAAGCGCATGGCGGAGAAATGAAAGTGGAGAGTAGACAAAAAGTAGGAACAACTTTTATCATTCAATTACCTGTTGCCTGAATCACGGGCCTAATAGTCAATATCCAGGGT